>NZ_JXUW01000022.1 GCF_000949255.1 Ferrimicrobium acidiphilum DSM 19497
CTGAAGCGATTCCCCATCTTCTCCATGATGGCCGGAGAGGCAATTGGCATCTTTCGATGATCGCGCAGGAAGTAGACGACTGACCTGGCATTTGAAGCTTGGGCACATAGACGTTCAAGTAGATCCGGTCGAGACACTCAAGATCGAGAATCACATGGCTATCGAGGAGATCGTTCACGTTTGCAACGTCGCCCACACCCCACCCCAAACGGTCGGTCAGGTTTTGTCCTGATACCGGTCATGATAGAGAACCTGCATCATTATCCACTCACTCGGCGGTCCGAGGTTTGCCTCATTAGTAACCAGAGCGTGAGACCTTGCACACTTCACAGAGCACAGATACTGCAGAATTCGGCCGCAGTCGTATCGATGAACTGATAGATCAGCTCTCGCCGCATCTTCTTGACCCTGGAAGGTGCGAAAATCGTTTTAAGATTTCGCATCCCATACTGAGCTGTTCGTTCTCCTTGGGAAAGCCTACGGTTCTATGCAGCAAGATCTGGAGTTACCCCCACATCCCGTCTCTCCTTGCGGGCCTTGTCAACTCAGTTCGACAGCGTCGCCTTCGAGATGCCAAGATCTTTGGCTACCTGCCTTAGCGACGAGTTCCCACTCTCGAAAAGTCTGACTGCGTCTTTTTTGAATTCGTTGTCAAATTGTCGACGAGTCCTCTCTTTCCTAGTTTTCTGTCCTTCCGCTTCTCCCATACCTATATTCTCCTTGCCTTAAGGGAGAACCGTGTCCCGTATCGTGAGTAGTTTCATGGTTGACTCATCACCTGGAGAGAGCATGTAAGACCGGTAGCAATACTGGCCGTGCTCGGCGCGGCAAGAACAACTCTCGAAGGCGTGAGCAAGAAGTCCGAGACGAGAACCTTTTAAAGAGTGCATCATGATGAGTGGGCTCACTATTGATCACTCAGATGCAACGGCATAGCGACTTAGCCTAGACCTTTCTGATATCTTGTAATCGTGCCCCGTTTCTTGCGTGCCAGCTGGGGTCATGTTTTGTAGGCTGAGATTATGCTCCAAGGTCGCGACCGGCTAGCTCGGCCCGGAGGGCTCTTCTGCCGATCCACATTGCAATTGCGCCAATGACTGCAAAGACCGCATTGACCTGCCAAGCGACAGCGAAGCTGTAGTGGTCAACTAGGACTCCGAATAGCGAGGGGCCCAGGAGCGAGCCGCAATATAGACCGGCCTGGGTAATGCCGGTTGCATGTGCAATAGAGCCTGGGTGTGTCTTTGTGATGGCAAAATTGAAGACCCCATTCCATCCCCATCCAGCTGCATAGGCTAAGACTCCGGCAAAAACGACGAGTTCGGGATTGCCAAGCGATAGGAGAAGGTAGCCGACTGCGCCGATCATTAGCATCGCCGCAACGACGGTGAGGTGATTTCCACGTCTCCGGTCTGCAAAGAAACCGGACATAATGCGAGTTATAAATGAGCTTGCGCTTCCAATAGCCGCCAGATAACCTGCCGTGCCCGGAGAGAACCCACTGTGAACGTTCGAACTAACGAGGAATGCTCCCATGGCATTCGCGGCTCCGGCTCCGAATGCCATCCCCATAGCGAGGATGATGAGCGGTCCCAGCACAACCTTGGTTGCGGTTCGGTCTCCTTGCTCAGTGGAACCCTTGTTTGTGGTTGGAATCGCGACAAACGTAACTATACCGAAAATTGCGGCACCAAGATAACCGTACCGCCAGCCGATGGTGAGCGCCACGAGAGGTACGGCTAGTCCAGCCAACAGCGTCGCTAGTGGCACCGCTGCCTGCTTGATGCCGAACGCGAGCCCCTGTCCTTTGAGTTTGATGCGCCCAACCAGAAATTGATTTACTGTTGGTTGCATCACACCATTCGCAGCTCCAGCGAGGATGAGTGACACGAGAATACTAAGAAACGTGCTATCTAGGAGTGCAATGGTGAGCAGGCTGAGCACGGTGGAGGCTACTGCTATGCGCATTAGCCTCTCCACACCCAGCAGCTTGACCCGGGGTCCTATGAGCAAAGAAAAGGGGATTGCGGCAGCGAAAAACGTGGAGACGAGGAGCCCCAACTGGGTGGTGGTGAGATCGAGATGGTGCCGAATCACCACTGCAAGCGCGCCTGTGAGGAATGCTGGGAGCGTGGTGGTTGTAGCAGAGGCGATTGAAACTACGAGTGTGACAGTGCGCGATTCTCGATTCATAGGATGTGACCAGTCTAAACACCAAAAGTACAGGAGCTTTGCCCATGTCGTTCTTCTAATGCATCGAGCAGCAAAGTCGGCTGTTGCGCACATGGCGCGGTCCAATAGCTCGGGCGGCAGAGGCGATGTTTCATCGAGTCGCGTTAGTGAGCTTCTCACAAGTCGACCATAAGTCGCATGTGTTCGGTACTAGCCGAGCAGGATACTGGTTTTAGATGACAAGTTGCCCTAGCCATCGGGTGGCAACTATTCTGCCAGCGCAGTCATCACTCGTTCTCCAACTGCCGACCCTGGGAACTACTGGACGACACCTTGAGACCTGTAAATTCCCGAATTTCATGCATGCAATCTGCACTGCGGTGTTGAACACTGTTCTTCGTTCCTACGGGGCCAAGTAGTGCCAAGCTTGGAGTACCGCACGCAGTAATCGTGTGCTGGGATCAACTCTGTTGTAGTTGATTAGGCGTGGTCTCTGGGTATGCAAGCTTTGCGATCTATAGGTTGTGGGAGCTCAGCGTCGAGGCGATGGCATGTGTGATGGTTCGAGGCCGCTGATCGTAATTTGTTGGATAATGGTTTGCTGACAACGGGTGAATCGAGACGAGCCGGTTACTGTTTGCGGTTCGGATAACTTGGATCGATGAGGCATCATCGGATTAGACCGGGTGCACGGATTCACAAGAACAGTCTCGGGGTGTTGGCCACTGTGCTGCTCTTAGTTTGGCCCCGAACCGTAACCGGTGCTCCCGTAGCGGATGTAGTGAATACGTATCCGTGGGCAGCTTTCGCAAACCATGGCTTTATGCGCCCATCGTCACGACTCGGCTCCTACGAGCAGCTTTGGTATGCGCCGATTACTCTCAGTCCCATGGCCGCTGGAGCCCAGTCGGTACCATGGGTTCCAAAGGGTGACGAAGGCATCGGAGGGGCCGCACTCTTTACGACTACGATAGTGCCTCAAGCCGGAGCCCAACCAGTGGCGGTCGCGTGGATGAATCAGCAACAGGCAAGCACGCAGATCTACGCAGGCACCACCCAGCCTGGTGGCTCATGGCCATACCAAGCGCCGATACCCTCCTCGCGGTTCCCGACTCTGTTGGCCGCATTCGAAGGGGGTTTTCAGTTCAGCGCTACTTCAGGAGGTTTCTATCAGGCTGGACGCTATGGCTCTCCTCTCCATAACGGAGACGCCTCATTGGTTGAGTATGACAATGGGACGGTCAACATCGGTGCGTGGGGTAGTGAGGTGTCTATGACGTCATCGGTGCAGTCGGTCCGACAGAATCTCACACTCCTGGTCGATCATGGGGAGGTGACGCCGCAGGCGAGTATTGCTCCCCTTGTCACATGGGGTTACTCGCTTGGAAACTTGGTTAGCACTTGGCGTAGTGGCGTTGGAGTAACTGCAAATCACAACCTTGTCTGGGTAGGTGGACCTGGACTCTCCCCTGCAGAACTCGGAGCAGTTCTAGTCCACGCTGGAGCGATTGAAGGTATGCAGCTTGATATAAACCCAGATTGGGTTAATTTCGCAACCTACACCGATACCACCCCTAGTGGCATCGTTGGCACCAACCTCCTCTCCTCGATGATCTTTCCGCCGGTACATTACCTTGGCCCTTTCTGGCGTGACTTCGTGGCTGTCTTTTTGCGATAGGACCGGACGCTCGAGCGCGGTACTTCATAGCAGCACGCCAACGCTATAGGTCAATTGTCTTCACCAGACAGCGCGTCGGAGCGAGAACGCGTCAATATGTGGCTGTCTTGGCATATCGGTAGCTTCATTTTGGAGCAGGAATCCACTGATTATTGCGGCACAATGTGCAAAAGTGCATAGAGTGTAAGGAATGGATAAGATTACGATGAGACCATCGCTTCGAGAACGTAAGAAGCAAGCCACCCGCAAGACGTTTCGGAGGTCGGCTGTCTCACTGGTTACTCAGCATGGGTTGGGCGCAGTAACGGTCGAAGCTATTGCGGCAAATGCCGATCTGTCGCCGCGTACCTTCTTCAACTATTTTTCGTCTAAAGAGGATGCTCTCTGCGGTCTGGATCCGAACTTGGTGAGAGATATGCTCGCGGCGCTTGTTGCTCGGCCTTTAACAGAGACGCCAGCAGAGGCACTTCGCGCGATGTTGATAGATGTGTTGGCCGGGCTTGATGAAGATCATGCGGAACTGCTCGATCGTCTACGGATTATTCGCTCGAATCCTACACTTCTCGTTCGCCACGTCGCTAGCTGGGCAGAGGTAGAGCGCCAACTCGTCGTTCCATTGTCCGAGCGTGGTGGAGGTTCGATGTCGGGGTGGTACGCGCCGCTCGTGGTGGCTACCACGCTGGTCGCTGCCCGGTTGGCAATGATGTCGTGGAGTGAGCACGAGGGGAGTATCTCTCTTGTTGAGGAGCTTGCATCGCATCTGGATGTGCTGGCGGCTGGGTTGAAACAACCAGGCGAGGAGTGGAGATGAGTGGTGCAACGGCTCTGCTAACACACGGGAGTGGTGAATCGCCAAAGGACAACATAGATCCATACAAAGGTAAATGGTCTACGTTGTCGAATACCACTCTTGGCATGTTGATGGCCTCTATAGATGCGTCGATCGTGCTGATCGCCTTGCCGGACATATTCCGTGGGATTCATTTAAATCCATTGACGCCAGGCAATACTAGCTACTTTCTTTGGCTCTTGATGGGCTATATGCTTGTGACTGCAGTCCTAGTCGTTAGCTTTGGACGTCTTGGTGATATTTTCGGGCGAGTCCGTATGTACAACACCGGCTTTGCTATCTTTACCGTATTCTCGATCATGCTCTCGGTTACGTGGATGCATGGCCCTGATGCTGCCTTATACATGATCGTTATGCGGGTATTCCAAGGTGTGGGTGGAGCCTTCATCATGGCAAATTCGATGGCGATCTTGACGGATGCGTTCCCACCAAAGCAACGAGGTCTGGCGCTTGGTACCAACATGGTTGCCTTTACCGGTGGAACCTTCATTGGACTCATCCTCGGAGGAGTGCTGGGCCCTATCGATTGGAGACTTGTCTTCCTTGTCTCGGTTCCGGTTGGGATCATAGGGACGATTTGGGGTGTCATTAACCTCAAAGACAAGGGAGTGAGAGTTCGCTCCAAGATCGACTGGCTGGGCAACGCGACTTTTGCGATTGGGCTGGTGGCGTTGCTAGTCGGCATCGTTTACGGTATCGAACCTTATGGGAGTCATGCCATGGGTTGGTCGAACCCACGAGTGCTGACAGCGCTCATCGGTGGCGTCTTGGTACTTGCTCTTTTCGTCTGGATAGAGACCAAGGTGAAGTCGCCGATGTTTCGCATACCGCTGTTTCGTATTCGTTCCTTTGCTGCTGCTAACGTTGCTGGCTTTCTTGCCTCATTAGGACGAGGTGGCTTGATGTTTATTCTGATCATCTGGTTGCAGGGCATCTGGCTGCCCGAACATGGCTACAGCTTTGTTCAAACTCCGTTGTGGGCAGGTATCTTTATGCTGCCGCTTACGGCTGGTTTCCTGCTTGCTGGGCCAATATCAGGTTTCCTGTCAGATCGATATGGTCCTCGCCCGTTTGCTGTCGCAGGGATGCTAGTAGCGGCTCTTAGCTTTGCTCTGTTGGAGGTCTTGCCTATCGACTTCTCGTATGTATGGTTCGGTCTGTTGCTCCTCGCCGTAGGGCTATCAATGGGGCTGTTCACCTCTCCTAACAGAGCAGCGGTAATGAACTCGCTTCCACCAAACCAGCGAGGGCAGGGTGCAGGAATGGCCACCACTTCGATGAATGCCGCCATGGTGCTTTCCATCGGTATTTTCTTTACTCTGATCATCGTTGGCCTAGCGAGTCATCTACCGGCATCTCTCTATCACGGCCTGATTGCCCATGGAGTTCCCTCTGCTTCAGCTCACAAGGTGGCCAATCTACCGCCGACCTCCTCTGTGTTCGCAGCGTTTTTGGGATATAATCCGATCCAGAGTCTGTTGGGTCCGAGTGGCGTACTGGCGAAGTTGCCACACGCACAGTCGGTTTATCTAACGGGACGCTCCTTCTTTCCGAGTCTTATCGCGGCCCCCTTCAGTCACGGACTCCACGTAGCGTTAGATTTCGCGGTGGCGGCTTGTTTGGTGGCGGCGGGTGCATCTGCGCTAATGGGGCGCCAATACTTCGATCAGGCTCCTATTGATACCGCAGTTCTGGACGACTTGACCACGGCTTCTTCGGATGAAACCAAAGCTAGCGATCCTATCCGACTGGAGACTTGACTGCGGATGATGGTCGTCACTGCGACAGCTAGTCAATGGATATGCTTCTGCGGGAGATTGCAGGTGGTAACACAGCCTGCCGAACCGTGTGTCGATTGAGATCCGCAATCTGTGTGCATAGATGCACCCTTGGTAGGAGCTTCGCTGGATATTGCGAGGCGTCGATTTACCTCGACTGTGTCTGACATCGTTTCTTCGACATGGCGCCCTAGCCGGATGACCTGGAGGTAACTACTAGATCGACCTCTATCGTTATTGACCGATATTCTAGAAAAAGTCATGTACCTATCTCGTGGATAGGCGTCTCTGTCGGCTCTATAGATGATTTTGTCACAGAGACTTCGGCGCTAACTTCGTGCATGAATAGCTGGGATTTCTTGCCTGCTGGCACACCTGTGCTGCAACCACCGTAACGCGAAGTGCTTGGGGTATACTCCAGGAGGTATGCGATATGCTGAGGTTGGACCAGGCGAGCGGAGCTCGCGAGTGGCAAAAACCAAACTTTTTGATGCCTTGGGTGAGATCGCTAAGGCGTTGTCGACCGGACGGCGAGTAGAAATTATTGATCTATTGGCCCAAGGAGAGCGCTCAGTGTATGAGGTCGCAGCGGAAATCGACCAGAGTCTTGCCAATACATCCCACCACCTCCGATCGTTAGCCAACGCCGGACTTGTTCGCTCGCGCAGAGATGGTACCCACATTTACTATCGTTTGGCGGGTATTGAGGTGGAGGTGTTGTGGTCGGCTTTGCGTTCCACAGCCGAGTCGGAGCGCGCTGATTTTCCCCAGCTCGTCACCGCCTACGTGGGACCTGCCGGGCAGTATCCGATCGTCGATCACTCGGAGCTGCTTGGTCGACTCAAAGATGGATCAGTTACCCTCTTGGATGTTCGACCAGAGGCTGAATATCGGGCTGGACATATTTCTGGAGCGCGTTCGCTTCCGTATCGTGAGGTGGAGGCCAGACTAGCTAGCCTTCCAACCAAAGGCGAGATCATAGCCTATTGTCGAGGGCCGTATTGTGTTTTCGCACCCCAAGTGGTTCGCTTTCTTCGAAGCAAGGGAATAGCCGCGAGTCGGCTAAAGGGAGGATTTCCTGAGTGGCGTTTGGCGGGACTCCCTGTCACAGTCGGCTCAGACGTTGGCCTGATTCCAGCCGAGGATAGTTCTATCCGCGACCGCTGACTCGTAGCGTTGGTTTGTGTGGTTAAGTCGTAGCCCAGCTCTATACTCAAATATACAATTGAATATTGGAGGATCTATGACGATTGCGTCCTACTCGCCCAGCAATGCAGTCAAGGGTGCTAGCGTACCAATCTCTTGGCCAACGCAAGACCCGGATTGGCAGATGTTGGTTTTCGGCGTTCGTGTTGGTGCTAGTGATTATCTCGATAGATCATCCTCTACTACGACTCCAGCCCGATCTGCACCCGCGATCGAACTTGGGCCAACGGAACGAGCGATAGCGGCTCGATCTCCGCTGTTCAACACAGAGCTGCTCCAGCACTATGGTTGCTTTGAGGCCAAGGTTGTCTTTGATTGCTTGCGTGCCAAGCCTGGTCGGCTGCTGGTATCACCGTGAGTCAGGAGAACCCAGTATCGGGAAGTGGAGCTAATGACCCTCCTGTAGAGCGACAACATTTATCTTCCAGACTTGGGCTTCGCCAAAACTGGTGGCAGTTCACCCTCTTTACGTTTATCACGTTGTTGATCGGAATGACGATAGGAGTTGAACGGGTAGCGTTGCCTCCATTGGCCCGACACGCCTTTGGGGTAACTTCGGTGCTCTATACAGTCAGTTTCATAACCGCATTTGGTCTGGTAAAGTCAATTATGAACCTAGTAGCTGGACGGCTCTCTGATCGGAGGGGACGGAAGGCAATACTGCTCGCTGGTTGGGCATTCGCGGTCCCCTATGCGCTCATCATCATCTTTGCTACCGCTTGGTGGCAGGTGATCGTGGCGAATCTTTTCCTCGGCGTGAACCAAGCTCTCACCTGGACGATGTCCGTGACCGCCAAAATCGACCTTGTGGGACCGGTGAATCGTGGGCTTGCTGTAGGGGTTGATGAGTCTGCTGGTTACGTGGGTGTAGGAGTTGGTGGCTTCTTGGCCGGTCTCTTGGTTGCCAGCTATGGTTTGCGCCCCACTCCTTATCTTCTGGCACTTGGTGTCGTGGTTATTGGCGTCATCGTGACACTCGGGCCGGCGAAGGAGACGCTCCCGTTTGCACAATCTGAGGTTGTGAGTCGCCCAACAGGCAAGGAGAGGTTGGCGGCACCAAAGCTGACACGTCTCGGGGCTTATATGAGCTGGCATGATCGTTCGATGCTGGCGGTGTGTCAAGCTGGCTTTGTAAACAAGTTTGCTGATAGTCTGGTGGCTGCCTTTTTCCCGCTCTACCTGCTGGGAAAGGGGGTGCCGCTTGCTGAAGTCGGACTTTTGGTGGGATTATATGCCTGGGCGTGGGGGCTCGGGCAGGTCGCCTCTGGGGCGCTGGCCGATCGGGTGGGTCGTAAGCTCCCTATAACCCTCGGGACGTTTCTGATCGCCGTCGGTCTGGCGATTTTCGTAAGTTCTAACAACCATGGCGTCTGGATCGTCGCCGTGATTCTCATGGGTCTCGGAATGGCGCTCAGCTACCCCAATCTCATAACTACGGTTGGGGATACTGCAGATCCCAGGTGGCGTGGTGGAGCACTTGGCGTCTATCGTCTCTGGCGGGACGGTGGATACGCGATCGGTCCGCTACTCCTTGGCGTGGTTGCTGTGTTGGCAGGAGTTGCCACCGCCATCTGGGTTGGGGCGGGGCTTGTGGGGTTATCCGGACTGATCCTGTTGGCGATGTTCAAAGAGACCGAGCCAAAACGGCGCAAGACTGAACTTGCATGGAAGACGCATCCTGAATGGGTGGCACCATGAAGCCATCTCCGCGGTGAGCGCACCAAAGTGTTTTGCGAGTATCCCTAACATATAGGCTGCCCCATCCAAGTCTGGCTAGTTCACTACGCCGATTGGTCTAGATTCAACCGATTCCCAAGGGTGATGGCTTCCCGGTGTGTGCTGAATCTCGAGAGCGTTGTAGCTGCCTGTGGTAGCTGCGAGGCATTCAGCATGATCCACGTCTCGAGGCCTAACTCGTGGCAATTGATCTTCGCATGGACCGCCGTTCAAGATGGGCCTGCGAAGACATCGCTACTCTAGCGCGCTCTAGCTCTACTGGATGTTCCGTCCGTGTGTGACATCGTGTAAGCGCGAACTGAGGCTCCAGTCTTTAGTGAGAGCTGGAACTTGCCCCGATTGAGCAGGTCAGCAATTGGTCACGAAGAGAGCGAGCAGGCATCGTATTTCGGGAATACCCAGGTGCTCGGGTGTCGCTATCATCGATGATTACTGGAGTCGAGTTCGGAGGTTCAGTGACGCTGACGCCTTCCTGGAACCCGCATACGATTGCCAAAAGACAGATGTCGTATGGCTAGTTGTTGGCCACCTCTGGCTCGCTTGTTCATCGCATCTCATCACTGAGGTCAGAAGAGTCAATCTTTCTTGCGCACCTGCGCGATCGAGACTACGTATTGTTAACAACTGGCGTGGCTTCTGGCGCACTGAGATGATGCCTTATCCCATCGGGCCCTTCCTGACTAGCGGCCGCGTGCCGTCGGAGGAGTTAACCGTGTCGTTCTCGGTCGATGAGTCTTGGTTGGTTGCGTTCGCACCAAGCTAATTATCCAGAGCATATCCGGGAGCTTCTCCTGGGAAGACTGGTGGCGGCTGTCATCTAGATTTGGGAGCCACCAAAGCCTCTCGAACTTCTGAGCGTATAGAGCCTGCGAGAGGAGAACGAGATCTGCTGTTGCTTGCTAGCGCTGGCGCGTCTTAAACTTGTAACTCGCATCCCGATGTCGAGGCGATAAAACTTACAGTCAGCCCTAGCTGATATCTGCACAATCCTTGCTAGCTAGCCTGGAATAAATACTCCTTGAGGTTGCTATACTAAATGACGAAGTAGTAATAGGAAAGTCTCCTAAAGAATTGGAGGAATGAACAATGAAGTTCACTGAGTTTAATCTAGGGATTCGTGCGACTCGCCGAGGGTCGAGACAGCTCGAGGGTGTTGGACAGACTGCCCGGGGTCAGGGTCATCTATACCCGGAAGGATTGTCTAGCTATCTGATGTCCGAGCGCAACGCAAAGGGCTGCTGAACAGGAAGAATACCAGTGCCGAAGTGGAGTTTTCTGCATTGGCATGGATTGATGAGAAGCCGAATGGCGCCGTTAGTGCCGTTCGGCTTTCGTCTGTGGTGGGAACGGGTCGGCCAGTCCCGGACTGGAATCCGGGAGCCTCAGGAAATTCTTTTTTTACTCCATCTGTTTAGTAGATATGTGTGTTCAGAATTAGCGATGCAATACCTCATTCTTATCCGTGATGTGTGCTATCTGATATTGTGATGGGACGGTTATTGTTGTTGCCATCCAACACCATGGGTAGCTTGTAATGCCTATAGCTGTCAGGATGGACGGTCGCTATCGGCGTCGCTCCGGTAGTTCTGGATTGTTGTGTTAGTCTCAGCACCAGTGCGTGCGGGAACG
This sequence comes from Ferrimicrobium acidiphilum DSM 19497, assembly GCF_000949255.1. Classification (NCBI taxonomy): domain Bacteria; kingdom Bacillati; phylum Actinomycetota; class Acidimicrobiia; order Acidimicrobiales; family Acidimicrobiaceae; genus Ferrimicrobium; species Ferrimicrobium acidiphilum. The sequence continues at coordinate 11,051 of NZ_JXUW01000022.1, forward strand.
TGTTGAAGAGATTTCCTACAACACCTAGACACACGAACCAGCTGAGCTTGGTTAGAAGTGGGACGGTTCGCTTCCACGACAAGCCCGGCATGACCCGGAATTCTTGATCGCGACGGCCTCGTGGTAAGATGCGGTCTCTGGCCATGTTGTACACGCAGGGCTCCAATCGCTTTGAATTGTCCGACATCGGCGAGGACGTAGCCATGACCCGTCGGCCGCGTGAGGAGTTCGCACAACTTTACTTCATCTCGGGAAGCTTTCTACTGACCAAACGGGAGCGCAAGCCGCGTCCGTAAGGACGTGGGGGATAACACGAACCTTCTCCTGCCACTCCCACCGCGAGGGCGCCGTGTGAGCAATTGTCTTTTTCGATAGCAGAGTGGATCTCGTATGGACATCCGATCAGCGAGCATCCCATTCTTGGTTAAGATCACAGCCAGAGGCCTGATTTAGAGAGCTCCTTCTACGTCTAGACCAATGGGTGGACGACCGCTTGAGCCCGCATGACAGGTGACAGGGTAGTTGAGTGATGCTAGGCCCAGTGAGCTAACCTGGACCATCGGGGCTTGCCTAGAGGGTAACCGGGCTAGCTCCTTGTCAACCAAAAAGAGGACACGTCCCGAAGAATCTTTGCGATAATAACCTGTTCTCTGTCGAGATAACTTACTATTGGGGTTGCGTACGGAAAGATCGGACGGAGGGGGGAATCATGGGACTGGGAACTGCCTTTCAGACGGAGTTGCTATGACGGCTTGTGGGCTGATGACCGCGCTCGGATCAACTGCCGCATTGTCGGCTAGTCAAAGTCCACTGATTGTGCGCAATCCGGGATTTAGCTGTTCGGTAACGGTTGCCAAGCCACATATATCGGCGTACTACCCAACGCTAGATCGTCACTTCGTGGATACCCATACCTACGTCGGGTGTAGTGAACCAGCAAGTACGCTTCAGGCAATTGCGACATTGTACGTGCTCACCGAAGTTCCCACTGCGGATGGAGGTGTCTCTGGAGAATTGGTGGCCCAAGCTCCAGGGGTGTCAAAGGTTGAGGAGAATGTGAGCAGCATTATGGCCCCTCAGTCTAACTTTGACTGCGAGAATGCTCCTCTCAATACGCTCCCTTACTACGATGCCAGTGGATATGCCTATGTCAACGGTGCTTACCAGGGGTCGTCGAATTCTTACCGTGGCACCTACGCGGCCTGCACGGGCACGACTCCGGCTGTTCATTTGGGAGGTGATTAGCGATGTCGACACCTTCTGAGCTTGAGCTGGTACGAGAACGGATGTTTCATGCATGGGACGGAGTCGACTCATTGGAGATCCATCTACTCACGAAGCACCGACGTGTGTGGCGTGTGAGAGTCGAGGAGCCATCGGCCGACTTTACGCAGACTGAACCCGATATTCCGGTATATCACTCGAGTGCGTGGTGGAGTGCTCCAGAGTCATGGCGCCTCGACGAGGAGTTACCCGAACACGGTGGGGAGCGATTTTATACAGCACCTCGCCACCCTCATTCTTTTGTGGTAAACGGTGACAGGTATGCGTTTCGAACCGATGGCGTAGTGGTCAACACAGGAACGCGTGCTGAGGCGTTGGCACGACAGGGCGAGTGGTTCGTCCGTGGGGTCGGGGCTGGACGCCCCTACCTTTCGGCACGAGAGAATGCACAGCTATGGTATTGGAGTGCCCCCCAGCTCTGGGTTTGCAACTTCAACCTGGTACTCAACAGCCATGGTCAATACGTCGATGGCATCCTTGGCGACCGCCGCTGGTTTGCACATGTGTTGGCCTCACAAGGGAACTGGATCCATGAAGTTCCTGACCAAGCTCGGCCGATGCTAGAACCCAGATGCCAACAGTGGTACACAGGAGCAGACTGGAATGGTGACCAGGAGGTGACCGATGACGCCACGTTTTTTCAACTATGGGTTGATATGGAGACTGGATTTATACGGAGGATCGCAAAGGAAGAGTTGGATGGGAGGACGTGGGATCTAGCGGTTACCTCGCTTCGTATCAATGCGGAGATTTCGGCAGACACTTTCGACCTTGGCATCTAACTACGGGTGTCATGAAAGCCAGGTTGGGCGGAACAGTGCTCTTCGTAATTCTGGCGGGCGGGCTCGGTGCTTGTAGCCGTGACCGGGTTCAACATCCAAGCCCAACTCTTTACTATCTCACCGGTATTCCAGAGGCAAAACCGGATCTCATAGTCAATGATCGTAGGGTTATTCCTGCACAGTCGTGGCGATGGCAGAGTTCAACTGGGCTTGAGGTGATGCCTTCGAGAACAACAGCTAGCAATCCTGACGGCGCTCCGCTTATACCTCACTGAGTGCGAAGCTCTCAATTGCTCTTTGAGGAGGTCTGGTAGTCACTTGATCGACACGTAACCGGATTCGCGCAAAACCTGATGTATCTCGCTACAAGGGTCAAGTCTGCTATCGTTGTCAATGGAGCGTTACACCTCCAATGCGGGTGAGAATGCGTCAAGAGTACACTTGCCGCAGGATTAGCGATCCCAGAACACAGAGGGACATCACGCGCCAAGAGCTACAGTGAGTCGGTGTAGCGTCAACCAGCCGAGGCAGCATGAGCAGCAAATGAAGCCCCGTTTTCACACGCGGGGTGGACGTCACTGTCTTTGTATCTGCATCCGGGGCAAGGGAACTAGTGCTAGTGTGCGGGACGGCAGTTTATGTCGCAAGCCTTCATAGAGCTGAAACAACGGTGTAACAACGATTGGATAGGCTCCCTACAAACCTCGATACCGCGTCGAGGAGAAAGGGAGGAATTATGGCTTCAGAACTAGGTCCACCAGGCTCACCGCCAGAGTTCAAGCGGTCACTTTCGTTGACCGGTGTTACTGTCAATGGGATGGCGCTTATTGCGCCCGGAGCATTTCTTTGGACTACATTTCAAGAACAGGCTGCCCAAACGAGCAATGGTGCTGCTACCGGATCGCAGATGTGGACAGGGCTCCTTTTCGCCTTCGTCTTGGCGATGTTTACCGCGTGGAGCTATTCTCAGTTGGCCAGAATTTATCCGAATGCCGGCACCGGCTCGACCTACTACTTCGCTGAAGCCGCATTCCTCGATAAGCGATCAGAGGGCCATCGGAGACTCGCACGCCCGGCCAAGCTTGCTTTCGGCTGGATTAGCCACCTCTATTATTGGATATACCCCGGCATCATGATCGCATTCATCGCCACCATCGTGGGCTACATCTGGGCTGAGTTCAACCACGGGAGCCAACTTGGATGGCCAATCCTGTCGATTATCGCGATTGCGGCAGCAGCCCTGGTGGGATATGTAGCCTATCGCGGGATTACTGGCTCCACTATGTTGGCTCTGGGGATTAACGTCGTGCAAATTGTCACCCTGGTCGCGATCAGCGTGATCTTCATCGTCTATCGAATCAACTATCCACATGCTGGTTATATTCAGCCAAACGCGGGTGGGGTGCTGATCCCTCATAATTTTTTGAACCTGCTCTATCAGTCGACGATCGCCATTTTGTTGCTCGTTGGTTTTGAGTCGATCACGTCGCTAGGGTCAGAGGCGTTGAAGCCCGAACGTGACATTCAGCGTGGAGTTCTGCTTGCCCTGGCGATCCAAGGCGGCTTCTGTTACCTACTTGAGTACTTTTCGAGCAACCTTGTGCTTGGTAAGGCGACGATGGCTGGTGTGCACGGTGCACCATTCGCCGCAGCAGGGAGTGACCCAGCACCGATAGGCACATTGGTGATTAACGTCGTCGACCGCCTATTTGGAGGAGGAGGGGTGGCGGTGGCTCTGGTCGTGGCATTCACGGTTCTCCTTGCCCTCCTTGGAACGACGTTGGCGTGCATGAACACTGCAGTCAGGCTCTCGTATTCGATGGCGAGAGATAAGGAGCTTCCTTCGTTGCTTGGTGTCCTGCATGGAAGGTTCGCTACACCAGCTGCGGGTGTGTGGATTCTGGCAGGCATCTCGGCGCTCATTGGTATCTATGGTGTTCATACGGTTGACAATCTCACCCAGATAACTCTGGCCTCGAATATTGGTACCTTCCTCGTCTACGGTTTTACCTGCGCGATTACTATGGTGGCCTTTGCTTCGCGTCATGATAAGCATCTGCTCAAGTCGAAGATCATTCCCGGCCTCGGGTTGTTGATGAACATTGTCGAACTGGTCGGTGTTGTCTACCTGGCGATTGCAGGTGGCGGTAGTGGAGCTACAGACGCGATCAAGGCGATTATCATCGTCGCGGTGTGGGTAATAGCAGGTCTTGTATGGGTACTCTTGAACCCTATGCGTACCCATGCTGAGAGTATCCACGAGGAGCGCTTGCGGTCAGCAATCGCAGAATAAAAGAGGTTCTTACTCCACGGCGCAGGTCGGCCAAATCATCCCCCTGGAAGTTTGGCCGACCCGCGATAGGCTCGGCGGTGAAGATATAAATTGGCTAGCGGTGAGTTGAGGAGTGGCATGGCCCAGGCATCAGATTGGTCCCAGGAACCTCGCTTGCGAGGTAATGGCCTGATGCTAGATTCGGGTGCGAATGCTGGTCTGACCTGGAGTTTTCGTTCAGATCGTGGCCTGGTGCGCGAATCTAATGAAGATTATGCGCTTGTGATCGAGGCGGATGAGGGTCGGAACGAATCACTGTTTCTGGTGGCCGACGGGCTCGGAGGTCATGCAGCAGGCGAGGTCGCGAGCCGATTGGCGGTAGAGACGGCGGCTGTTGCCTGGCGGTCATCCCTCGACAAGCCGACGAAGGCAAGGCTCCGTAACGCCTTCCGAATGGCGAATCAGGCGATCTTTGATGAGGCACTTAGCGCTCATCAAAATGGCATGGCGACCACGCTAACGGCATTGGCGATCTCGTCTGATATGGCGTTGGTGGCCCATGTAGGCGACTCCAGGTGTTACCACATTCGTGGGCGTAAAGTTGAACAACTCACAACCGATCATTCCCAGGTCGGTGAGATGATGCGTCGTGGCCTCATCTCACCGGCAGAGGCCGCTAGTCATCCTGCACGTTCGGTACTAACCCGTTGCTTAGGTCGAGAGTTCGCCATAACACCGGATATTACCCAGCGACCACTCCTCAAGGATGATGTTCTTCTACTTTGTTCCGATGGACTCTGGGACCTTGTCTCACCGCAGGAGATGGCGCTGGCGCTGCAAAATGAGGACGGTGACCCGGCGAATCAGGTGGCCAATGTGGTGGAGGAATTGAACAAGTTGGCCATCTATCGTGGCGCACCCGATAACGTAACGATCATGATTGTGCGAGTCGAGAGAGAGGTGGGTTCGATACAGTTGACCCCCTCCTCAAGCCGTTGGTTTAAGAGGTCGTCGTGAACCGTCATCAGACTGGCGATTCAGTAGACGGCTTCGTGCTTAAGGAGCTGCTCGGGGAGGGTGCTTATGCCACGGTTTGGCTAGCGCTTGATTTCCGTAGCGAGGGTGAAGTGGTGATCAAATTCCCGAACCCTGAGCTCCTCGCCGATCCGCAGCTCTATGCACGCTTCAACCGCGAGCGCACGCTTGCCTTGACACTCGATCATCCAAATGTTCAGAGGGCCTTGCCAGCACCAAGGCAGCCGAGTGAGCCCTACTTCGTCTATGAGTATGCGTCAGGTCGTAGCCTTCGTGCACTGATGTATGAGCGAGGGCAATTGAGTCTTGATGAAGCGCTCGCAGTTGGTGTGCAGATTGCCTCTGGGCTCGCCTACCTTCATGCACACGACATTGTGCATCGTGACCTCAAGCCCGAAAATCTCATCGTCTCTGCGGAAGAGGTCGTAAAGATCAGTGATTTTGGGAGTGCCGTGAGTCTTGGTGCCCGTCGCTTGACCTGGAAGCACTTCACGCCAGCCCAGGGGACTCCAGACTATATGAGTCCTGAGCAGATACGCGGCCTTCGTGGCGATGCCCGTAGCGATCTCTACAGCTGGGGAGTGATCATGTATGAGTTGCTAACTGGCGTAGTGCCTTTTGAAGGGGACAGTTGGCTGGCAGTGATGGCTGGCCATCTGCAAGAGACTCCCAGACCGATTCGCGAACTTAATGCTGCAATTCCAGCCGAGATCGAGGCTATCGTCATGCATAGCTTTCGCCGTTACTCGGAACATCGTTATCAGAGTGCCGAGGAGCTGCTTGGTGATCTTGCTAATCCTAACAAGGTGAGTCCAGAGATATTTGACCTTTCCGCAGAGGCGCCGATGGGGGAGGGTCAGCCCACTACCACCCGGAGCTATCTGCGCCAGGCTGGCCTCGTTGCTGCTGGCTTTGTCGCCGCCATCATAGTGGTGGTCGCGATCGCCTTGATTGTCAAGTAGGAAGGAAGGATGTCCGAGTGATTCAGGAGCTTGGAAACGGTGGCCATTTTGCGTGGGTGAAGTTGGTGTTTGCCGATCTCAGCGGCACCGCACGTGCCGTGCAGATCCCCGAGGCAGCCTTCGAAAGAGCGATGAGCGAAGGAGTGCGGGTCGATGGGTCTGCACTTGAGGGTCGTAATCGGATGATCGAGACCGATCTCGTACTCAGGCCGGATCCAACTACGCTGCTGCCAAGCGGTGATCATGCAGGGAGAGTCATCTGCGATCTATTTGATGATGAAGGGAGGCCATGGCCCCTCGATCCTCGTCACGCGCTCCGTCAGATGGTGGCCAGCACTGCGGTCGTCTCTGCCGACTGGATGGGAGCTGCTGAGCTCGAGTGGTATCTCCTGCGTCCAGACCTGAGTCCAGTAGATGGTGATGGATATTTCTCCTATACACGAGGCGAAGGTGAGCGATTGCTCGAGCGCACTGCACTTAAGCTTGGCGCGCTCGGGCTGTCGGTGACTGCGGCACACCACGAGGCGGGGCCAGGCCAATACGAGGTCAACCTGAAGGCAGCAACACCCATGCTGTTGGCGGACAGTTTAATGACTGCGCGGACCGTCGTCGCCGATATGGCACACGAGGAGGGTCTAATCGCTACTTTCATGGCCCGACCGCTTAACGACCTGCCTGGTTCCGGGATGCATGTTCATCAGATCCTGGCCGGCTCGAATCCCTCTGAGGTAGAGCATGTGGAGCGGGTTGTCGCTGGTGTCCTCGATCATGCCGGCGCTCTCTGTGCCTTTAGCGCGCCAACCATTAACTCCTATCGACGCCTTCACCGAGGAGCCGAGGCACCGAGCCATGCGACTTGGGCACATTCAAGTCGGTCTGCCTTGGTAAGGCTGAGCTTGACGGATGGAGATCACATCTCGGTTGAGTATCGAGGATCCGACTCATCGGCGAATCCATACCTCGTTCTGGCGGCGTTGTTGGCCGCCGGCGAGACTGGCGTTATCGGCGAGGCAAAGCTTCCAGCTCCCCTTGAGGAGAGCGTTGAGGGAGTGGGGCTCGCACAAGTTGAGACGGCACCCACACAGCTCCCGAGAAGTCTAGAGCAGGCGACTATTCAACTTCTTGGTGACGATCGACTGATCGATTGCTTTGACGATCGTCTTATTGCTCGTTACAGCGAGGACCTGATGGCCGAGGTGGAGGCATCGCAGGGGTACGTTAGTGACTGGGAACAGCGGCGTTATCTCGGCAATTTTTAGCTAGATGTTTCCAGAGTGTGAAAGCTCGGTAAACCAATAGTGTCCTTGACTCTGATCTTTGGCCAGACCAGTTAGCTTACCTGTATGACACCGTCGCACGCAAGACCAGATCTAGGTGGGCAATCTTATAGTGTTGGACGCCGTAACACCTCTCCGGCGTTTTTGATGGGACTCTCATTGATCTGGATACTAGCCGCGGCAGTGTGTGGGCTATATCTCCACACAAGCTGGCGGCTTATTCCGATAGTCGTAGCTTTTGGCATTGGTGCCCTCTATTTGCGGAGCGCGACTGGTGCCTATCTTCGCCGAACGAGGTAGCGCGATAACTCTGGCGTGAGCCTGATCGGAGGGTCCCTCCGATGAGTTCAACCCTTATGTTGGCTTGGATGCTGCTGTCGGGGAACCGATGACCGGCTGATGTGAACAGCCAAACCCGTCACCTCTATAGTTGAGTCTCTGTTCAGGCTCGAGATGTGGTCACTTAGCCAACTCTCCTTTTTCTGATGAGTGCAGGGGAGTTATGATGGTAACGTTAGGGTTGCAACTCATTGGTTGAGTGCAGACTATCGCTGCTCGCGGCGGCTTACCTTCACTTAGCTGGCCGAATATGGTTCGCCACAGCGCATGAGAGAACGCTTCTTGTCAGTCACATTTGTTCTGGCGCCAAAGCGTGGTAACGGCGACAAAGTTTTTCCTGGGGCCCATAGCCTGCCAGTGCTCATAGATTTCGTTGTCGGAGGTGACTGTAGTTGTGATCTGGTAGTAGTCCTCGCTGCACTGATGGATTGCGCGCCACGAACCGGTCCGCAGATCGAGGTCGGTGAAGAATCGTCCGTCTAGAAAGAATAGCTTTACGCTCCAATTGTTCTGCACACTGTAGTTAAGTCTTCTTCGAGTTGGGACGACCTGATCTCCTAAACGAAGCTCACCGTTTTCGTTGTAGTCGCCATGCCGGAGAGTGCCATCTGATAGTTCCGACTTGGTCTCGGTCAAACTGGCAATACCCACACAACTGCTCTGGTTGCCGGTGAGGTGATCGGTGATCGACCTTTCGAAAACCCACGTACCTATCAGGAAATTGAATGAGTCGATGACCTCCATGGAGTATCGATTCTATCGACTCAGCTTGAGACAGAAGACTACCACTAGAGGTGGGACCCAAGACACATGACGTCAAAGTCGAGATTGAGTCATTGCCAAGGGTTTGTCCAGACTACCCTGACCAATAAGGCCGATCGCCTTTTGTGTTGGGCCCAACCTGCCGTGCGCGATCTTCAATCAAGTGTCTCCAGCTGGCTCGCCGTGTGGTCATGAGGGCCATTCATAGAGGTGTTCAGGGCGCCCAGACCCATAGCGAAACTCGAGGCGAATCCGCCCGATGCGTGCAAGATGCGACAGATAGCGGTGAGCGGTAGGACGGCTGACACCTGCTCGGGACGCGACCTCTTCGGCTGTGAGTGCCTCGCCTGCGCTTCGCAGAGTCTCGACGATGAGCCCAAGTGTTTGTGGGGAATGCCCCTTCGGGAGCTGCCTACTTCCTCCTGTGCGTAGGATTGAGTAGATGGTGTCGACCTCTTCTTGGTCGGCTTCGGCCAGCGCCTCGATCCTCTGTTTCATTGACGCATACATAGTGAGTCGTTCCATCAGCACGTGTGAGCTAAATGGCTTAACGAGATAGTAGAGCGCTCCTCGACGCACCGCCTCCTGCACGCTGGCAGCATCCCTCGCAGCGGTTATTACGATGACATCGACGGTATCATCGGCTGATCCGGTTAGACGTCGCAGAACCTCAAGGCCCGGTATATCCGGAAGGTATAGGTCGAGGAGAACCAGGTCTGGTTCAACATCGTGGACTAGCTGCAAGGCTTCGGCTCCAGAGTGCGCTTCAGCGACGACCTCAAAACCGCTGACGTGCTCCACGACGGCGCGATGAAGGGCTGCCACTCGAAAGTCGTCATCGACGACAACGACTCTGAACACGGGCGCAGTGCTAGCGCTCTGAGTTCTGGGCATGTGCGGCCATCTCCTCCATTTCAGGTTCTTCCATTTCAGGTTCAAAGATGCCCGGTAAGGTGACGCGAAAGCAGGCCCCAACCTCCTGAGTGACTTCGACGTCACCATGGTAGCGTTCCACGAGTTGCCGTACCATGGCAAGGCCGAGGCCGCGCCTTAGCCCACCCCCAACCTTTTTGGTGGTGAAGCCGTCTACGAAGATGGCTTCTCGCTCCTCGATAAGCACTCCGGGGCCGGAGTCTGAGACCTCAACCACTAGCTCCGTCTGGTGGCGTTGTAGCCGCAGCGTTACCCAAGCGTTGGGAACTCCTTGGGTTGCCTCGATGGCGTTATCGAGAAGATTGCCTACCACTGTTACGAGATCGTTCGCATGCGGTAGCTCGGTGGGGAGAAGAACTGCACCGCCCAATCTGAACTCGACATTGCGTTCGGCGGCCACTGCACTTTTGGCGAGTAGAAGGGCCACTATGATCGGGTTTGCAATATCGCTGGTCAGACGATCCATTAGCTGTGTATCGCGCAAGGTGAGATCGGTGGCGAATTCGATGGCCTCGCGAGTCGCCCCCATCTCGATGAGTCCAACGACTGTATGCATTCGGTTCGAAAAGTCATGGGCCTGAGCTCGCAGCGCCTCTGTCAGTCCGAGCATGCCATCGATCTCTCGTAAAAGTGCCTCTGATTCGGTACGGTCGTTGATGGTGACGACATAACCAAGAGGCTTGCCGTGTGCCTCTACGTAACGCCTATTTACAACGAGAATTCTGTCTTTGTGCACGACTACCGTGTCTCGACCTTTTATCTCTCCAAGGATGGCAGCCTGCAGGCGACCATCGGGTATCAGTACTCGCACAGGACGCCGAAGATGACGCTGGGGAAGATCGAGCAGGTGAACCGCCCCTGAGTTGGCGAACTGGAAGCGACCATCATCATCAAGCCCAATGACGCCCTCGCGGATGCCGTGAAACATCGCCTCCTGCTCTTGAATCAGCTCCTTGAGCTCGTCAAGTTCGAGTCCAAATGTTTGGTTGCGGATCCATCGCCCGACTCCCCAGCTGAGGAAGAGCCCAACCGCCATCGCAACTACCAGTGCTTCAAGTAAGTGTACTACTAGCATAATTGTCTCGCTCCGTGGAATTCGGTAGACCAACTTGAGCGCGATGCGGTCGTGCGATACTGTGTCAACGAGGGGAGCAGTCGCCGATACGATCACCTCACTGCCAACGGTCTGGCTAAGGACACTTGCCTTGGTCGATGATGGGACGGATATAAGTTCTCCGGTCTTGAAATCTCCAGCGCCGTCCAAGGCGACGCCGTTGTTATTTACGATAGCGGCACCGGCGGCGTTAGTAGCGGCCAGTATGGTGGTCATGAGCGATGGCAATTGCTTGTGATTGTGAGTGAGTTTCACCAGCGATGAGTCGGTTGCGAGTGCCCTTACGGCGAGCTCAGCTGCCATTGTGTACCGGGATGTGTTTGGTTTTATCGATCCGCGGAACCAGACCACTCCTGTCAGGATGACCACCAGCAGGATCGCAGTTTGGATAAGAGCTAGACGCCTTTTCATGGTCATACGGCTCTGTCGGTATCTATCCACACCGCACTCCTCTACTTGCGAATGCCCCCAGATGGCCCGCCCACAACCCCCCGGTGGAATGATGAACTACGGGGTAACCAGTCTAATCACTCTACCGTACCTGGGTAGAGTGTGGCTAAAGTATCGACCATTTTCGTAGCCAGGCGCGGTGAGCGTGAGAGCCAAAAGTCGCTGGCTCTGACCCCTATACCTAGACACCCGGGACATGCATACTGCTATCTAGACACCCGGGACATGCATACTGCTATCTAGACACCCGGGACATCCATGCTGCCCGATGGGGTACAACCTCTTCCACTGCTTAACGTCTGTCGGGGTTTTGGAACAGACTCTTGACGGCACAAGGTGGTATCATCAGTCGCATCTAGGGGTATCAAGTGTAGGCGATGAATTTGGTTCTTTAGCATGTCTGCGTCGCACTGTTGCTGTTTGACGCAGTGAACACAATGAGCAGAACGACAATCAATGAACTCTAGGAGTACTTTGTGTACACAATGTGAAAACTTGTTTTCGTAGGAATAAAACATAGCTATCAAACAGAGGGGGGAAGGTGCATCTGTTCTTATTGACCTTTGGCTTCGGCATAGTGACTGCCGCTGTTCTGGCGCTCGCTTCGGTGGGATTGAGCCTTCAGTTTGGGGTTACTAACTATGTCAACTTTGCCTACGGTGCGTACCTGGCGGTTGGCATGTATGTGACCTACACCTGCACAGTCAGCTTTCACTTGCCCTTCCTTTTAGGGGCGCTCATAGGGGTGCTGATGTCGGGTGTTGTTGCAGTAGTCGTTGACGTGCTGGTTCTGGAGCGCTTTGTCAAGCGAGGTACGACAGGCTTCTTCCTGTTGATCGTCACCTTCGGACTTCAACTAATACTGCTCAATCTCGCACAGGCTATTTGGGGGGTCGGCTTCGATCGCTATTCGATAGCGCAAGGCAAGCCATTGACGATTGGACCCTTCAGCGTTACAGCGGCGCAGCTTGAGGTGATTGGCGTCGCCATCGTTGCCCTGGGTCTTGTTCACCTACTGCTGACCAGATCGCGGCTCGGGAAGGCCATGAGGGCAATGTCTGATAATAAGATGCTCGCGCAGACGAGCGGCATCGATATCAATGCTACGACTTTGTGGACATGGTTTTTGACCGGTTGTTTGGCTGGTCTTGGAGGCATTGCCCTCGCGCTCAACACCGTGGAGTTTCAGGTGTTTACGGGCAACACCTTTTTGTTCGTCATCTTTGCGGCTGTCATCTTAGGAGGCATCGGAAAGATATATGGTGCGATGCTCGGTGCACTCATCATTGGGGTTGTGGTGAGTCTCTCTAGCCTAGTGATCTCGTCGGCGTACAACGTGGATGTTGCCTTCGCTGTCCTCGTTATCGTGTTGCTGATTCGTCCGCAAGGTATCTTTGCAATAGCTGGAAAGGCGTAGGTAGAGGCGTGACAATACTTATCGGTTATCTTGCCACTCTTGGGGTCTATTTCTGTATCTACAATATTTTCAGCATCGGGCTGAACATTCAATTTGGGTACGCCGGGATCCTTGATTTTACGGTCATCACCTTCATGGCTGTAGGTGCTTATATGGCCGGTGTGGGGTCGTTGGCGCCAGCTCAACCAGGAACGCAAATTTACTATATTCTCGGCCTCTCACTTCCATGGCCATTAGCCTTCATAATGGGTGCAGCCAGTGCTGGAATTCTTGGCTACCTAGTGGGGTTGATTGCACTTCGCAGGCTGCGTTCTGACTATCTAGCGATTGTTACCCTAGCTGCCGGGTCGATCATCTATGGGCTGGTTGGAAACAACACCAAACTCTTCGATGGTTATGAGGGCCTTGTCGGAGTACCCCAGCCCTTCAATGGGGTTCTGAACCTCACTCCGAACACCTACGACCTGGTGTTCATGATCTTCGCCGCGATCATCATGGGCTTGTTGTGGTTCCTTGCTAATCGACTCTACAAGTCGCCGCTCGGCAGGGCTATGCGAGCAACGCGTGAAGATCTCGATGTTGCCGAGGCGTTTGGCAAGAATACCTATCGGATCAGGATGATGGCGATGGTTATTGGAGCGGTGTTTGTTGGAATTGGTGGCGTGCTTACCATTTGGTTCATCACCGCGTTGGCCCCTGCTGGTTGGGGACCAAGCGAGACCTTCGTGATTTGGGCTGCTCTGATCGTTGGCGGCATGGGCAACAACAAGGGAGCTGTTGTCGGTTCGTTCCTAGTGGCGGTGCTGTTCAACGAGGCTACGCGCTTCCTGCCTAGTATCAGCGGCTTTCCTAGCTTGATACCTGAGATCCGAAATATCTGTATAGGCGCCTTGGTGATCTTGACGTTGCGTTTCCGCCCTCAGGGAGTGCTTCCTGAACGGAAGGCCAAGTTCTTCGAGCTGCCGCTGAGTAACTCCAGAGCCTCGCTCGAAAGGGAGACTGTTGTTGCCGGAGGGGAGGAGTAATGATGGATCAGGTCGCACCGATCCTTTCGGTTGTCGCATTAGAGAAGAGCTTCGGCGGAGTACAGGCGGTGCGTGGGGCTGAGTTCGACGTACAAGAGGGTTCTATTACCGCACTTATCGGACCTAATGGGGCCGGTAAATCGACAGTGGTGAATCTCATCGCCGGGGCGCTGCATCCGGACGCGGGCCATGTCCATTTTCAGGGTGCCGAGATTACAGGGCGTAAGCCGTTCCAGGTCGCTCGACACGGTCTCATTCGCACCTTCCAGATCTCGCGTGAGTATCCTGCATTGACCGTGCTCGAGAATCTTATGGTCTCTCCTCTGAATCAAACGGGGGAGCACCTCTTTACCGCTCTCTTTCGACGTGGTCGCTACAAGCAGGAGGAGCGCGACCTGGTTGAGAAGGCAGTGCAGATTCTTGATGACTTTGGTCTCTATGCGATGCGTGATGAGTATGCGCGCAATTTGAGTGGAGGACAGAAGCGACTGCTGGAGCTGGCACGAGCGGTGATGGCTGATCCGAAGATGCTCATTCTTGATGAACCAATGGCGGGTATAAATCCTGCATTGATATCGCGTATTGGCGAGCACATGCTTCGTTTGAAGGAGGAGAGCGGCTACACGTTCCTCATGGTCGAGCACAACCTCGACGTCGTCGAGCGTATTTGCGATCATGTTGTCGTACTCGCTGTGGGCCGCACGCTTGCTCGAGGAACCATGGCTGAGCTGCGGATGGATACTGAAGTCGTGTCTGCTTACCTGACAGGAGGTACCGTTGGTGCAAGTACTAAAGGTTGATCAGCTCACCGCCGGGTACGGGAAAATCCCGATCGTCCAAGAGGTTTGCCTGGAGGTTGGCGTAGGGCAAGTTGTTACCATAGTTGGCCCCAACGGGGCAGGAAAGTCGACCTTTCTCAAAGCGGTGTTTGGCTTGTTACCAAGGATGGCTGGGACGATTCAACTCGATGGGGACGATATTACGAACGTGCCCACGCATCGGCTCGCGCGCGCTGGCGTTGCTTATGTTCCTCAAAATGAAAACGTGTTTCCCTCTATGTCTGTCGAGGAGAATCTTGAGCTCGGCAGCTTCGTGAGCTCGAAGAGCTTCCGCGCTCGGGTAAATGATGTTTGGGATATCTTTCCTGAGCTAAAGCCGGCAAAGGGGAAGAAGGCGGGGCTTTTGAGCGGTGGACAGCGAAACATGCTTGGCATGGCACGCGCACTTATGGCGGAACCAAAGGTTATCTTGCTCGACGAACCAACGGCTGGCTTATCGCCGGCCAACGTCGAGGTTGTTTGGTCTCAGATCGCGACCATAAGTGAGCTAGGAACCAGCGTTGTTGTAGTGGAACAGAACGTGGATCGTGCGCTTGACAGTTCGGACCATGTCTACATCATTGTCGCTGGTCGTAATCATGATCATGCGGCACCAGAGGTTCTTAGGAAGCTGGATCTGGCTGGCATATTCTTGGGCGCTTCTGCAGAGCAGAGAGCCTGACATAAGTCTCAACCTAGAACGGGTGAGAGTGGAAAGCAAAGGGGGATAAAGTACATGTGGCATAAGAAGTTGGTGCGGGGAATGAGGGTTCGAAGAGGCAAGTTCATTGGCACGAGCCTGCTCGCTCTCGGAGCTATGACGATGGCGGCGTGCGGTAGCACCAGCAGTAGTTCGAGCACTACAAGTAGTAAGAGTAAGGGCATTAGCGGAACTATCCAGGCCGGCATTCTTCTTCCGATGAGCGGTAAGGAGGCTTTCGTCGGTCAGTGGTTCGATCATGGTGTAGAGGCTGGCCTCTATGCGGTCAACCATGGTGGGGGTGTTCTCGGGGCGAAGATTAACGGGACATTGGCAGATACGGCAGGTGACCCGGTTGACGCGGTGACCGCATTCCACACTTTGCTGCTGCACAACCCGGCAGTCATTTTTGGACCGTCATCACTTGAGATAGAAGGCGTGATCCGCCAATTTGGCCCGGACCATGTGGTCGATCTCATGGAGGGAGGCACTACCCAGCTTGACTACATGAAGTATCCGTATGTATACCGTGTCTTCCCATCCGACTCTGAACTCCTCTCGGGTGAGGCATACTATGCCTACAAGGGCAAGGGTTGTCACTTTGCTGCAGAGGTCTATGATTCTGGGCCAAATGCACAGGCAGAGGTGGGACCGGTTACCAGGGCTTATCAGAAGCTAGGCGGCAAGATAGTGTCTAACACAACCATTGTTGCTGGCCAGAGTTCGTATCTGTCTTCGGTCGCGAAGATCTTCTCTGGGGCGCAGAAGCCACAGTGTGTCTTCTTCCACATGGATCCACAGACGGCAAGTACGTTCTTTGCCAACGTTAGTCAGTTGGGGCATCTAAATATTCCGTTCATAACCGGCGATACCGGAGCCTCTACGCAGATGGCAAAGGCGATGGGACTCAGTAATGCTTCGAAGTGGTTGTCCGGAATGGCAGCGCCACCAGCGTATGCACAGTCGAACGCGGCGTTCTTGAGTGCTTATCAGGCGGTTTGGCATACCAATAAGCCATTGCCTGCATCACCAGCAATGTATGACTCGGTTATCATCGCGGCTCTCGCCATGGATGCTGCACATTCGTCGAATCCAACCGTATGGCGCCCCTTCATCACGAAGGTGTCTAACCCGCCTGGAACGAAGTGCTATACCTATACGAGCTGTGCTGCGTTATTGAAAAAGGGAACAAAGATCAACTATCAAGGAGCTAGCGGAAACGAAAACTTCAACAAGTATCACAATGTGTTCTCGTCCTTCGAGGTAGTGAAGTTCACCTCCTCCGGTGGCTTGAAGACGGTATTCACTGAGCCAGCGAGTACTCTAGCCAAGCTGTATTAACCCTTCGAAATGATTGAGAGGCTCCGCCCAATGTCCGCGTGAGCGGATCGGGTTCGAGCCTCTTGGTCGTTGTCGGCGCTACCTCGGTTGATAGATCGTTGACTGGAGAACGCTTTGGGTGTGAAGGCTGTTTCCGGATGGGATTCCCACTTCACTCTTGACTAGCGGATGATACTTCTGGGTAAGAATGCAAGAGACCGGACCTTTCTGGTCCGGTCGGCTCATTGGGGAAAATATAGCTTGCCCAACTGGTAGACAGTTCGATGTAGATCACGAAGACCCATACACCGACTGTCTACCCGTTGGACCGCATGGGTGGGTTAAGGTCGATTCTTCAGCGCGATGCTCGCTGAAGAGTTATTAGAAGCGACTATGGGGTTATGCACCTTTACTGCATGGTGAGCGGTTGCGTTCGCGTGACCATTAGGTATCGCGGTCATCGAGACGCCGGCTTGGGCTGCGCAGAATGTAGTTACCGTCTCACTCTTCGCGGTAGCGAGGTCGGCCAGCTCTACGAATGCCTTCGAATGTGCCAGCTGAGTCATGACGCCGGCGCTCGCTCCACCACTTGCCATCATGTGTGCTTTGTAGGCAACACAGAGGCCGTGGATGCTTGCACCGCTGGCCAAGCCTTGATTGATGGTAGCGCTCGTAGTACCACTGGTGCTCTGATTGGTGGTCGATTGGTTCTGGGTGGAGCTCGCGGATTGTGAAGTATTCGCGGTTACATCGGTAGCCTCGATACGCGCATGTGCATTTGCATGTACAATTGCAACCGTGCCAAGACCTCCAGTGAGGAATAATGATGCGGCGACGAGGCTCTTTCCGGAGATAAAGCTTATTAACATAACGTTCTCCTTTCTGTCCTTGCGGACTTTGTCTGTGCCATTCGTCCCGCGCGGGAGTCTGTAGAGGGAAGCGTGCAAACGGGCCGATCCGTTACAGATAGTGGGAAGCTTTCTGATTTTACTTGCATCGGTAGTGGTCGGTGACATCCACAGTGCAACCGGAGGTCAGATTGCGGTGGGCGAGCGGTCTCGGGAATGTGTGAGCCATTGAGGTCGTGATCGGGCTCCATAGGAGGGTCAGCATCGCTTCGCTGTCTATTGAACTGCGCACTGATGTGTCATCCTGGGTTTCTTGTCCTGACAAGACCGGATGAGGCGATAGTCGGTGCAATAGGGAGTGTGGATGCTGGTGAATGACCAGAGCATTCGGTGGTCTTGCTGTAGCTCGGGCGGATGGGCACCACGCCCGAGCGCGGGTGAACTTATGTGCTAGATACTGACGGATATCGTTGCCCGACTCACCCCAACTCCTTCTGGTCTTGAATGGTTATCAGGAGTTGAAGCCGATATTGTTGCTACATGAGTCTCGATACCGAAGCTGTTGTCACTAGCGCCGCTAATGAGCCATTCGCTGTTATGGCCAAGCCCACCGGGCCAATTTGTAACCTCGGCTGCGACTACTGCTATTACCTCGAGAAGACTGAGTTGTTCGGCTCGCAAGAGCGCTTTCGAGCCTCTGAGTCGGTGATAGAGACCTATATTCGCACCAATATCGAAAGTAGTGTCGGTCCGTATGTTCAGTTTTCTTGGCATGGAGGTGAACCGACGTTAGCTGGAATCGATTTCTATAGGCGGATAGTAGCGCTCCAGCAGCGCTACCTGCCAGCAGGCTGGAGCGCACTCAACAATATTCAAACCAATGGAACTCTGCTCAATGACCGCTGGGCTGAGTTCTTGGCGGCTAACCAATTTACGGTGGGGATAAGTATTGACGGACCAGCTTATTTACACGATTCTCTTCGAAGGGATAAGTCTGGATGTGGTAGTCATGTGCGGGTGATGCGTGGCCTGCACGTCCTAAGGGCTCATGGCATAGAGCCGGATGTGTTATGTACGGTCAACTCGGCTACAGTACAGCATCCACTCGCGATCTACCGTTTCTTTCGTGAGCAAAATGTCAGCTGGTTACAGTTTTTGCCGGTCGTTCGACGGGCCGCCGATGGTGGAGCAGATGCGTTGTCTGTCGACCCGGAGGCTTTGGGGGATTTTCTCTGTACGATTTTCGACGAGTGGATACGACACGATGTTGGGCGAGTTGGGGTGCAGAATTTCCTGGAGAGCCTTCTTGTCTGGTCAGGACAGGAGGCGCATCTATGCGTGATGGCTGAGACCTGTGGCAGAGTGTTGGCGATGGAGCATGATGGCAGCGTGTACTCGTGCGATCATTTCGTCGACGAGCAGCACCGTCTGGGACGAGTCGATGACGGACTGGCGGCGCTGCTTGAATCGCCATCCCAGCGCGCATTTGGTACCTTCAAACGGGATGGACTCCCCTCGATCTGCAGGGAGTGTCCAGTTAGGTTCGTCTGCAATGGTGGATGTCCAAAGGATCGATTTGCAGTCGCACCCAATGGCGAGGACGGTCTCAACTATCTCTGCGGTGGATATCGTCGGTTCTATGAACACATCGATTCCTACATGAGACGGATGGTAGCCTTAGCCGCCCGGAGGCTCCCTATTACGCAAATCATGGCCCAAGTTGCAGCACTTGACAACGGAGAACCGGTCATTTGGCCGGATGTCGGCCGAAACGATCCATGTGGATGTGGGAGTGGGAGGAAATACAAGCATTGTTGTCTGCGTGGAGCATCTTCTGCTCCAGGGTCGTCTTAACAATAAGAGAATGGGCGACGCATACTTGGTCAACCATTAGAGCGCCATCGTGCAAGTACTTATGCGGGTTGTATCGTCGAGTTGCGGCTATCAACTGGGATTGAGAGACAAGGAGTGCCGATTCTACTTGTGGGGATTGCGCGGCATGTGTTCCACGTGGAGATGGCGGCATTGACTGGCTATCGATTTAGGAACTCCTTGCTCTGAAGTTTTGATTGCAGTACAGCTGTGTCATGATGTCAATCTTGATTGAGTTGGCAGGGGGCGTTCTGCATTTCATTAACGCATCCTTGGCTCTAACAGGGAGTAGGGCGATTTCTTATACCCTATGGGGTAGACTGGGGAGATGACAAAAATTGCATTTTGGATAACAGCTGGCCCTGATCAAGCAGACAAGGCCCTGTCGGGTCTTCGACTTGCACAACGCCTACGGGCGAATCGCGCCCAGGATACTCGGGTTTACCTTTTCGGACCAGGCGTTGCACTAGGTGAGTCCTCCATTCCTGCGGTAGTAGCAGTACTCGAAGATCTCCGCAAGTCGGAGGTCCCAGTTCAAGCGTGCCCCGCCAACGTGGAGCAGATGGGTCTCGATGAGAAAGTTATCACCGGCCGTGGCATTGAGCTTGAGCCCGCGGGCAATGTTATGATCGAATTGGTCGAAAGCGGTTACCAGATCGTCGGCGTATAGCAGTATCCTGTTGCCGGCGTTGTGCCGCCTTAGATGGACGTGAGCGCATTTGATAATGCGAAACGTTCGGTCTGCGAGGGATTCGCTGATGCGGTGACGGCCTCCACAACCGCAGGATTCTCGGTGTGGAAACTACCGGCTACTGCGGGTTGGCCCAGATGGCCGGAGCCTTTGGTTCATCCCCCGACATTGCATATTTGTCGTCGTGTTTCACGCTTGAGAGAGCGTTCTTGTGCCTCGGCTATCTGAGGCGGACCAACTTGAACTTGCCTCCGGGAACAGCGCCGTTGGGCTTGGCTATTACTGTCCGCCAGGAGCCCGGACAACAGGATCTACGCCTCGGTCTTTGACATCTCCCCACATGGGGGTCGAAGACCCCGCGCGGCTGGCCTTGAAGCGTTTTTCGTTGCAACTCCTCGCTGAGAGGTTCTCGAGTATCAAGCGAGGGCGATACCGATCATTCGTTGAAGGGGCCAAGAAATGCCTTGCACTCTTCGAGCCAGCCCCTGGTGATTGCTGCAAAGACGGTAGGTTGTTCCAAGGGGAGGTAATGACCAGCACTGCTGATGCATGTGTAGCTGGCATAGTTGTAGTTTCCCAGAGCATCGGAGAGACTGGCGTACCCGACGACGCGGTCTCGTTGGCCGGCTACGAAGCAGACCGGGGCGTTGCACACAGTAGCTGCGTCCTCATCCGAGAGAGCGAAGCCATCTGCTCGTAGGGATGCGAGATAGGCATCGTCGCTCGGCGCGTTACCGTCTAGTGCCGCGACAACCCTATCGGCAACCTCGCCAGTCTGGAGGCCAACGGCGTGGCTGAAATGTTCGCGAAGATGAGAAGGCACATAATCCAACCACCCCGGGTGGGGGTTCGATGCGAGTACACCGGAGAGATCGCGGTCCCAAGGTCGGATCTTAAAACCAGTGCAAACCAGCATTAGGCCACCTACCTGGTCAGGGAGTCGACGTGTAACACCCGCTGCAAGATAGCCTCCGTAGGACCAGCCGAGTATAGCGAAGGGTCTGTAGTGGAGCTCAGCTTGGATAGTAGCGACGACCGCGTCGAGTACTGCGTCGGATCGGGGTGGGTAGTGCGCCGGCGAGTCACCGGTTCCCGGCAGATCGACATAGAGGCGGCGCCAACCGGATACTTCGGTGAAAGCAGGCTCGATCGCAGCAGCCATGGAGGTGTGATCAAAACCGAAAGAGGGCAAGACGACGAGCGGATCGCCCCCATCTCCATGTACCTGGAGGTGAAGCGTCATCGCCCCTAGACACCTTCAGCGCTGTGTCCGACGATATGCGAGGATGACCCGGCGAAACCCGGCGGTCTGCGCTCTGGAGCGTCATGGCCGTCGAGCCAGTCGAGAACTGCGCGACGTGAGAAGCGCCACTCGCTACCGAACCGTCGGCCGGGCAGCTCTCCGGAGTGAACACGTACCAAGACGGCATTGTCGTCAAGCTTTAACAGTTCAGCGAGCTCGACGAGGGTGAGCACCTCATCAGGGATATCCTTTGGTCCGTCCTCAACTGCTGAAACCTCGCCAGCTGCCAGCGCCGACTCGAGTAGATCGTTAACGAGGTCCTGCTTGGTACGCCCAAGGGCGTGCGCTCGGGAGTCGAGTTGGCGAGCCCGGGATACCGGGATGCGGACAAACAGCGCGGTGCGATTTTCGGGCATAGCACTAAAGTCTAGCTGGTTGCTATCTGGATATCAACCTGATAGCATACCTAGGATGACCGCGTTTCGCTTTGGCTATCAGACGAGAACCGATGCCCCCGTTATACTTCGCCAACAGGTACAGGCGGCAGAGGCGGCCGGCTTCGATGTGTTCTGCACCTTCGACCACCTTGGACGACACCTATCAGTCCTCGAAGCGCTCGCGTTCGCTGCGGCTTGGAGCGAACGAATCCGACTCTGCCCACTGGTGCTGAATAACGACCTCCATCACCCAGGGATCTTGGCCCAACGTCTCGCGACCTTGGATCGGCTCTCAGCCGGACGTCTTGAGGTCGGGATAGGTGCTGGGCACGCCTTTCCCGAGTACCACGCGACGTCTATCAGCTTCGATCCACCCCAACAACGCAAGCGTCGCCTCGCCGAGTCTGTCGACATCCTTCGTCGCCTCCTCGACGGTGAGCAGGTGGACCATCATGGCGAATACTACGACTTGAGTGGTTTTACCTCTATCGAGCCGCTTCAAAATCACGTCCCGATTCTTGTTGGAGTAAACGGACGAGCCGGTCTCGCTCATGCCGCACGCACGGCCGACATCATTGGGCTCACCATGCTCGGGGTTACCCTCCCCGACGGCAACGCCCACGCCGTACGTTGGGATCCGGAGCGTCTCGATGCCACCGTCACCTGGATCGCCGAGCAGGCCGGTGAGCGAGCCGGGCACCTCGAATTGAATGCGCTAGTCCAGGCTGTGGTCGTTACCGACGATCGCCGCAAGGCAGCCGAAGAGTTGGCCGCCGAGGTTCCCGGTCTCGAGGTCGATCACGCACTCTCGACTCCATTCCTAGCACTCGGCACTCACGACGAGATCGCAGCGCACCTCTTCGCCTGTAGAGAACGCTGGGGGATCTCTTACTATGTGGTGCGCGACATCGAGGGCTTCGCTCCGGTGATCGAGTTGCTCCACGCTGAGGACCAATCGTCATGACCAAACTCGCTCGTATCGACGACGTCCGCCGCCTCGACTTTGGCTTCTTTGTACGTCCGGCTACCGAGACCGGCAGCGGTCAGCCCCGGGTGGAACCGGTATATGGCTACCTTATCAAGCACCCCGAGATGACTGTGGTGTTCGACACCGGCATCGGTGCGGCGGACCCCGAGACCGAGGCGTATTACCAACCACAGCGCAGGTCCCTCGATCTCGCCTGTCGAGAGGCAGAATGCAGCATCGATGATATCGATGTCATCGTGAATAGCCACTTGCACTTCGACCATTGCGGTGCAAACCCTCGCATGGCTGGCCGGCGAATCATCGTCCAGTCGGCGGAGCTTGAAGACGCAAGGGGAGTTAACTACACCTTTCCAGAGCTCATTGACTTCGACCGCGCACACTATGACCCCATCACTGGGGAGGCTGAGATCGCAGATGGTATCGTCGTGCTCCCCACCCCCGGTCACAGTCGAGGCCATCAGTCTGTTGCCGTGTGCGCCGATGACGGCGCTCTTCTCGTGGCGGGGCAGGCGATGGACTTCTCAATGACGACCTCTGTACCGCTGGCCGGAGACGCATCTGCATATGCGAGCGCGCACCTAGCCCACCAGGTGTATCCTGAGCTCGACCGGCGTTTAGCACCCTGGCCCGAGTGGCTCGAACGTATCGAGCAGTTCGATCCCGTGCGGGTGGTCTTTGCCCACGACGGTGCAACCTTTGGGCCCAAAATTGCAGCTGAGCGCTGACGAGACTTGACAAAGTACGGTAACTGTTCTCTTGCATGGGTGTTTTGTCCGTTGGTTGCTATGCAGTCCCACTATCCCACCAGAGTCCCGATCAACCGATCCGACCAGGGCGTACGCTCTTAATGATGAAGCACTTCACCTCACCCCGCAACCCCCATCGGCAATCGGATACAATGATCGAATCCTATGTCGTAGGACACTCGGCGAGGGGAGTATCTACCGCTACGGTGACCAATGGCGTGCCCTCCTGAAGTGGACTGGACCAGATGGTCGAGCGGTTACTCGATCCAAGAGGTGTAGCACCAAGCCACAGGCCGAAGTAGCACCCGCTAAGTTTCGCTGCCACCCGTAACGCAGGTGTCATCGGGAATTCAGCAACGACCATAGACACGGTGCTCACCCGATGGCTCAAAACTCGCAAGCCGACATTGCGGATTTACATTGGCAGGGTATGAACGGGCTACGAGGGACATCAGGGAAGGGTTGGGTTCTCTTCGGTTAGAACGACTCACGCCTGCCATAGTTGGTTCCTTTGTAGGTCAACTCGCAGAGTCCGGTCTGTCAACTCGTTCACGTCGTCTCATTCGAGTCGTACTCTCCCAGGCGTGCAAAGCAGCAGTGGGATGGCGCTTGATCCCGGCGAGCCCTTGTGACTATGCCAGGCCGATCAGGCTCGAACGGGCAGAACCCCAAGCTCTCAGTGTTGAGAAGCCAGACAACCCCGCCATGCCGCCAAGGAAGACTGGCTCGGCGTCCTTTGCCTCCTCTCCCTGGCTCTTGGACGTGGTGAAGCACCGATACAGCCAGCGATTTCGACGCACGAAGATCCGGCCACACGTTACCCAGTCCAGTGTCTCCACAGTGCGAACAAGCCGTTCAGTTGCGGGATCATAGCCCCTTGGAGTTCCACGACCTATTTGAAGTGCCAAGCTTGGCCCTTTGTTATCTTGGGAAGGTGCCTCTAAGCCCAATACCACTTAATTGAGGTCCAAGCCCACCAACGTCGGTAGATTGACGTTTCTGTGGTGAGGTACAGAGAGGGACCGGCGATGACGATGGTGTCGCGTGGATGAGCTTGTGGGTGAGCCGGACTGCGCTGATGGGCACGTTTCGGTGGCCACTTCGACATCTTCCGCTTTATCACCCTTGGATTTGCCCGCAGTCTGCGCTTGTTTAACCACCTAAGCATCTCAGTGATCGTCTCCGAGATGGCCCTCGTCAAACGGTCAGGGGGGAAAGGCCGCCTGGTCAGTGACCTGGCGGCGAATGACCCGCAGAGAGGCCAGAAACGAGACCCGGTCCGGGTCGAGTTCTTGAGGTTCAACAGCAGCATTGATCAGGGCTCGGATAGCGTAGTACACAAGCAGGTGGGCGTAGATCTCTTGGGTGACCATGTCCGGTGATTTGGACCGTAGCACCCGGCCAGCACCTCGCTGGTGGGTCTTTAGTTCGTCGAACGCACTCTCCTCTTCCCATCGCTCACCGTAGAGTGCGGCTAGCTCGAGTGCGGGTGCCTGGGCCGGGTCAAGCAGGGTGGTGATGAGACGGATCGGAGCCTCGCCTTTGGTGCGAGAAGGGTGCGCCAGGGTGTACTCGATGACCCGGACGGTGATTAGTTTGCCGGGATTGCCCTTCGGCGGGCGAAGTGCCGACAGGTAGGATCCATCTTCTAGGAATGTCGTCACCGGAAGGACCATGTTGGACTTAGTTCGCCAGCACAGCACCAGTAGCTGCCGCTCCTTGCCACAGGTCATAACCGCTAAAACCCCGATCGACGAGGAGGAGCATCTCATTGTTGAGCTTCTTGAACAGCGAACGAGCCAAGGTGGTCTCTCCCGTAGAGCATGCGCCGATCTTGGCACCGATAATCGCGTGCGTTCCACATTCGACGAGTGCTACCACCCGAGCCTGTGGGAAGGCCCCTTGCATCTCACCCCGACTACTCCCCGGTCGACCAAAGTGAGCCGAGTTCGCCTCGGTGTCTGGTAGGTCAAACACGGTCCCATCGATCGCTACGAGCCGTAAGCCCCGCCACCACGAGCCGGGCGAGGACTCGGTACCCGTTGGTGAGGCAATCCGCTCAAACAACATCTTCATCACCCCACCACCGAGCCGGGCACGCGCCTGTGTCAGTGCCCCAGAGCTCGGCACTTGCCAGTCTCCTCGCCAGCGAGCCATATGCTGTAGGCCACCGACGAGTAGCCGGGCAACCTCCTCATAACCCTCATCGGCCCATAGGCACATCGCAAGGGTGAAATACACCACCACCCGCGCTGGGAGCAACCGGTGACGTTGCTCTACCCTCCCAGCCCCCTGGATTACCTCGTCGATGAGCGCTGGTGGAAACATCGAGGTCAATACCCCGATGGCTATCCGATCCGTGAGACGCTCGCCATCGGAAACCTTGACCTGACCGACTCTTGGCATGAACCGAGTTCATGCACAAGATGACCTTAACTAAGTGGTATTGGGCTAAGAGGCGTGTTTCTTGCCCTTCATGTGATTTCCTTCCATATCTATTTTGGTCGGTCTTCTCGGTTTCTGGGTGGATCAGATAGGGTTCACAACTCCAGGAACACCGGTGCAATTTCCATGGTGATAGGTGGTAGTGAGATTCCGGACATCAAGACGATTGCGGCACATATGTAGCGACCTACACGTTGAGCCACAATCTATCGACCTTGGAGCAATTCGGAGAGATCCCAGAAGTTGGGCTAGTCCATGAGGACATGGTCTCGAACATTCCGCGCTCAAAGTCAGCGCGACGCTCGGTTTTGGCCTCGACAGGCCTGAGACACGCTGGTGAAGCCGTACTGTGCCATTAGGGTTAGCGGTGATGAAGCATGAGACTGACCGCGCTGAAGTCGTGAGTGCCAATGAGGGTGACCCCGCCTGCTGGGCTCACCTCATCTGTTCGGAGTGTGGGGCTATCGAAATCGAGGGACATCGTCCGGCTTGCCGCTACGAGCAAGCTGAAGCCTCGGGCACCGACCGAGCCAGCGAGAGTTGACCTTGAGGACGCCAGGCCCGAGCGTCTAGGCCTGAGTGGAGATGACCTCGACTAGCTCGGTAGTGAGCCGTGTTGTCATCGTGCCACCCGTGGTAGTATGAGCGCTCGCAGTCGAGAGGAGATGCCATCGGCTGTTTACTGGCGCGGCTTGGACCACCACAGCTCGAGCTGGATGTGGTCGGGGTCACGAAAGACGAGCGCCGAGCCGGTGTCGGTGTCGGCCACCGGCGAATGCTCGACGCTGAGCGCTTCCAGTCGCTCCTGCCACTTGTCGAGGTCCTCGCGCTTTTCAACGGCGAAGCCGACGTGATCGAGCCCGGCACGGCGCTCATCGAAGCGCTCGCCTCCGAAGTCCTGGTGCTGGTTGAGACCGATCACCAGACCGGAGAGCTCGTGGACCAGCACGATCATCGTGCGCTTCGGGAAGTCGACCCGTCGCAGGCGACGTAGTCCGAGAACCTGCATGTACCAGGCCGCGCTCGCTTCGGCGTCGGATACCGACAGGTCGAGGTGGCTGATCCCAGAGAACTCACTCGTCCCCATGTCACTCCTCTCAGGTTAATCCGTCGCGCTCAGCCTACTCTGCGTCATAGTGATCCAGGTGGTCTCGGATTTCCGTCCCGTTCAGAATGTCCCGATTGAACTGCCTTTCTGGCTCGGAAAACCATCGTTGCGATGGTTTTCCAAATTCGACGGCCGCTTCAAGCTGTCTCATAAGTGTCGTCAGTGGCCCTCGTCAGAGACATGTGTATGACAACCGCGACGCAAAGACTACGATCGCGCCAGGATCCCAGCTTTACTGGGGCCGTCCAGCAGGCGGCTTGATCCACTCGGACCGTTGTGGTTATTAGCCTACCGGATGATATATCTTTCATATCAGGCTGCCTGGTTAGCGCTGCGCCAACGATTTGCCTTGAACGTAAGCATGCATTCTGGCCGAGGCTTCCTCTTTTCGATCGGCAACCGCCGTATTGCAACGTCAATGGTTTGTAGTCTCAGTGATGTCAAGGTCCCAAGCCGCCGGCTCCTCCTCGGCTAAGCATTTGGTGATCAGCGACCAAGCCTTCCGCTAACTTGGCTAAGAGGCGTGCTTCTTGCCCTTCATGTGATTTCCTCCCAGATCTAGTTTGGTCAGTCATCTCGGTTTTCGGGGGATCAGATAGGGTTCACACCGTACACCCAAAGCCGCCTAAGTGACTAGTGGAGTCTCGTCTGCGGAGGAACGGATCTCAGTTGAGCTCTGGGTCCCACCCGGAAGCTCTGGGCATTGTCTGTTTCGGTGTCACGACGATAGTCCTGAGTAGTGGGCAATTCTGAGCTCAGCTTGGCTGTGGACAGGTGCTGGCCAGTTGAGTGTAGTCATTTGCATGTTTTTGCAATTTCGCATTTAATGATTCAGTGCACAGAGAGTCGTGTTAGAATTTCCCCGTCAGGAAGGGATCTATGTCGACTTCAGCCACGAGCCACGCGACGCCGCTCTATGAGCTCAAGGCAGATTTCTTTAAATCGATGGGGCACCCCATCCGCATCCGCATTCTTGAGTTGCTATCCAACGGTCCGCTAAACGTGGGCGAACTGAAGGCTCAAATCGAGGTCAACGCCCCCCACCTTTCTCAACAGTTGAATGTTCTGAAGCGAGAGGGGCTCGTCACCTCAGCGCGCAGTGAAAAGAATGTGGTATATGCGCTTGCGTTCGAAGAACTCATCGAACTCCTTGCCGTCGCCCGGCGTATCTTGATCGATGTGCTCGCCAAGCAGAGCGATCTCCTCGTCGATCTCCAAACGTCCTTGCCGTCACCCGACAGCATGCCTGGTCCTGTCAGAGAGACTCTTGACTGACCAATGCTCAAAGAACTCATTCGGCGTATCATTCATACTGGCAGAGTCAGCGAGGCGGTGACTCCTCAAGTCAAAGTCCAAACGTCTCCGGCCTTTAGCTCCGGTTCCGTTCACCTCCGACATCTAGATGTTGGCTCTTGCAATGGTTGTGAGATCGAAGTCGGGGCCTGCTTCTCGCCGGTTTACGATCTCGAGCGATTCGGCATTGCTATGACTGCCTCGCCTCGCCATGCCGATGGTGTCCTTATTACTGGGGTGGTAACCAAGAACATGTTGCGCCCGTTCCACCAGACCATAGCGGCCACCCCAGCGCCCAAACAGCTAATCGCCATCGGCGACTGCGCCATCAACGGGGGTCCATTCCTTCCAAGCTATGCCATAGAAGGAGCACCTAGCGAACTCCTCCCAATCGACCTCATGGTTCCGGGTTGTCCGCCAGATCCTACAGCCATCATTGAGGCTCTGCGGCGGCTCAGCGGCAAATGACAAATGATACTGAGACGTCACTATATCGCACATGGCTGGTGAGCTGTTCAATACTCACAATGATGATTGCGCTCGCCGGAGGAGCGCTCGCGGTGCTTGCCCTCATGGGACACGTTCCATCGATTAACTCCGCATGGTTGCTACCCATTGCGGGTCTTCATCTCAAGATCGACAGCATCTCAGCTCTGTTCGATCTGTTGACTGCCGCTATCGGGCTCCCTGTCGCTGCCTATATGGGTACCTATTTCTCGCACCACCAAGTCCCAAAGCTCACCCTTGGCCTTATGCCAACCTTCCTGACCGCCATGCTCCTCGTTCCGATGGCGGCGACGTACTTTAACCTCTGGTTTTTCTGGGAGATTATGGCGCTTGCTTCAGCTGCCCTTGTCCTTACCAACTATCGCAGCCCTCAAGTTCGCAAAGCAGGTCTGCACTATATTGTCTACACGCAAGTTGGTTTCGCACTCATTCTGGCGTCGACCGCTGTTCTAAATGCAAAATCCTCGGTCGGTTTCCTGAATGAGCCGAGCTCACATGTCGCACCGCTCTCGAGTCTGGTTTTCGTACTCAGCCTCTTGGGTTTCACATCCAAAGCTGGCCTTCTACCACTAAACTCGTGGCTTCCACTTGCGCACCCGGAGGCGCCAACGCCAGTTTCAGCCTTGATGAGTGCCAGCATGGTCAACCTTGGCATCTATGGGATTGTCAGGATTGACCTCGTTAATCCTGGTCACACCTGGTGGGGTATTCTCATGATCATCATTGGGCTGTCAACCGCGACCTACGGTGCGCTACACGCCTTGATCTCTGCAGACATCAAGCGACTCCTTGCCTATTCAACCAGCGAGAATCTCGGTATCGTTATCACCGCACTGGGAACTTACGAGCTATTTCGTAGCACACACTTTGTGATCCTCGCAGAGCTCGCTTTGGCTGCGGCGATTCTCCATCTGATTGGACACGTGCTCTTCAAATCACTCGCTTTCATCACCTCCGGTCGCCTCATCGATGAGGCTGGGACGCGCGATATCGACCATATGGGCGACATGATCCACCGAACACCGCTCGCCAGCGCAGGATATGGCATAGCTAGCCTTGGCGCAACCGGACTCCCCCTCGGTGCTGGCTTCATAGGAGAATGGCTGCTTTTGCAGGCCCTCATCCACACGCCACCAAGTGCGCCAACCCTCCTTCGGGTGATCATGCCTATCGCAGTGGCGATTCTTGCGCTCACGGTGGGCCTAAAGGTAGCGGCGATGACCAAGTCGTTTGGCATCGGAGTTCTATCCCGGCCGAGGGATCCCTGCACGACCGCAATCAATAGTGGGAGGCTTGTAATTTGGATAGACACTGTCATCATCTCAGTCCTCGCACTAGCTAATCTCGCCTTTAGTGCTCTTCCAAGCCTTGCCAGTCCGCTCGTTCGACTCTTCGCCGAAGCCCTATTGCCTCAAGGAGTGCCGACTCACATCGGCCTCTATATCACGCTATCACCGTTGAGAGGTGGCATCTCGCCTCTTGTGATCGTCATCGTGGTTGCTTGCGCCACTATTGCGGTCGGCATTCTGGTGGAGCTGCGTATACGATCCAATGGCCGAGTTAAGAGCGGCGATCTGTGGAACTGTGGAGGCGGTGAGCCACGCATCCGCATGCAATACAACAGCACGTCCTTTGCGCAACCTCTAGAGACGATCTTTGCCAACGCACTGCGTCTTGACGAACAAACCGCAGCTTCACACGCAGATGAAGACCGTCTGATCGTCGCCGCGATCGTCTATGAACGTTCCAGAACTGACATCGTTGCCACCATGCTTCATCGATTCGTCGGCGACTCCCTGGACCAATGCTCACGATTGGTTCGGCGCGCCCACGCAGGCAATGTGCGACTGTACACGCTCTACGGTGCGATCGGACTCCTCATCATTTTGCTGGTTGCCAGATGACGATACTCCTCCAACTGTTATTCTTCCTCCTCATCGGTCCGGTCTCGATCGGCCTGATCCGCAAGGTTCATGCGCGCCTTGAGGGACGAAGTGGCGCACCCGTCATACAACCCTTTCGACGCTTTGGCCAGCTATGGAAGAAGGAGACCATAGAGCCCACTGGGGCAAGTGCGATCTTCCGTTTTGCTCCTTATGTTCTCCTCGGCACCAGTCTCACTATCGCAGCCGTCGGACCGTTCATCGCTACTTCAGATGGACTTGGTTCCTCGTCCGATCTCTTTGTCGTAGTAGGACTACTATTTCTCGGGAACATTACCATGGCCTTAGCCGGCCTGGACCTAGGGACATCCTTTGGCGGCATGGGCGCCTCGCGGGAACTCACCGTATCGTCGCTTGTCGAACCCACATTGCTCATCGCGATTTTTGCGCTGTCCATCCCTGCTGGCACTAGCTCGCTTGATGCCATCTGTAGGACGGCGCTGTCGGATCCGGGGCGCCTCTTGACTCCAGCCGATCTCTTGGCTCTCGGTGCCTTCGTCGTGGTAGTCATAGCAGAAGCAAAACGTCTCCCGATCGACAACCCGACGACCCACCTGGAGCTGACCATGATCCACGAAGCGATGCTTCTAGAGTACTCTGGCCCACGGCTTGCTGTCATCGAGTGGGCATCTGATATCCGACTCGCATTACTGCTCGGTCTCATAGCCAACCTTTTTTTCCCGCTCGGGATCGCCAACCACCAAGCCAACGTAGCGATGTTTGTGATCTCGATCACAGTGCTCGTCGTCAAAGTCCTACTGCTTGCTACACTTATCGCACTCGCCGAAACTGCGATCACCAAAATCAGGTTAACGAGGGTCCCAGAACTACTTTCTGGATCGTTCATTTTCGCATTCCTTTCGATCATGATCTCGTTCTTCGTGAGCAGGCGATGAGATGAGCATTCTGATTCAACTGTGTCCGGCATTGCTCCTTCTCACTGGCATTCTGATTGCTGCATTTAGAGATCTCCGCGCCCAGACGGTCATCCTACGAATCCAGGGGATAGGACTTGGCATGTTACCACTGCTGCTGGCTATCGAGCAGCACTCGGTGGCGCTGGCCGTTGCGGGTGTCATTGAGCTTGCTATACGGGGTTTTCTCCTCCCCGGGCTCCTGATGCGAACCGTGAAGCGTCTTCCACCGGAGCAAGATCCATCCACGGTGCGCAACACCGCCAGTTCCTTCTTGCTATCGGGCATTCTCACCGTAATCGCCAACCTGG
This sequence comes from Ferrimicrobium acidiphilum DSM 19497, assembly GCF_000949255.1. Taxonomy (NCBI): domain Bacteria; kingdom Bacillati; phylum Actinomycetota; class Acidimicrobiia; order Acidimicrobiales; family Acidimicrobiaceae; genus Ferrimicrobium; species Ferrimicrobium acidiphilum. The sequence goes on from NZ_JXUW01000022.1 coordinate 42,887, forward strand.
TCTTCTTACCCCTCACGCGAGCGACCTCTACAACCTTAGGACAGTCAAGCTTTATCGGCCTTGTGTTAGTATTCCTCGGAATTCAGGTGCTGCTCATGAGGCGTCGGGCAATCGGGCAGATCATCGGTTTCCTGATGATCGACAACGGGATTGACGCTTTCGGGTTCCTCGCCACCCTTGGCGTGCCATTCATACTCGAGCTCGGTGGCGGTCTTGATCTAGTGTTTGTCGTCCTAATTCTGGCGGTGTTGACAAACCGAATGGTGATCAAATTCGAAGGTACAGACATCGACGATCTCTCGGAGTTGAGGGAACGGTGATGGCGCTTATCCTGTTCGGCGTCGTAGTGGGTCTCCCTCTGTTGGCAATTGCTTCGGCCACTCTACACGCACCACACCGACTCACTTGGATAGGTACCCTCGTTGTGGATGCCTCTATCCTTGTCGCTGGGGCTCTTGTCCTGCTGGTGCACCCAGGTACTGTTCTGATGGCGAACAACTTCCGGCTCGACCCACTTGCAGGGATCCTATTGCTGGTGATCGGGTCGGTTGCAATCCTCTCCGGGGCGTCGAGCAGGACCTATCTCAGTCATCAGCTTCTCGACGACCCAGTCGCTGATCATAAGTGGCGACTCTACTGGGGTCTTTTTAATCTCTTCACCCTCACCATGGTCCTAGCCGTCGTCTCGAACAACCTCGGCATCACCTGGATCGCTATCGAGGCAACGACGGTGTCAACGACCTTCCTCGTCGGGTTCAAGCGGACGCCAAAATCCCTCGAAGCCGCCTGGAAGTACGCCATCATCTGCTCCTTCGGACTCTCAGTTGCTCTACTTGGCGTCGTCGTGATCTACTTCGGCGCCACCAAAGCAGGGATCCCAGGATCGCAGGCTCTGCTGATCAACGTACTCCTGCAGCACGCTAAGGAGTTGAACCCGAGCATTCTTCGCATTGGTATCGGTCTCTGTATCGTTGGCTTTGGAGCCAAAGCGGGCTTGGTGCCTTTTCACACCTGGTTGCCGGATGCCCATTCTCAAGCCCCGGCACCGATCTCGGCCATGATGTCTGGCGTCCTTCTTTCAGTAGCCGCCTCCGTCGTACTTCGTGTCACCGAGCTCTCATCGGCGATACTCGGTCCTTCCTATGCGCGACTGCTCCTTTTGATCATTGGTATTCTCACCATGGGGGTTGCGGCTCTCTTAATCTTCGGCCAACAAGAGCTTAAGCGAATGCTGGCCCAGTCATCAATGGAACAGATGGGTTTGATCGCCATCGCCATCGCCATCAATACTGAGCTAGCCATAGCAGCCCTTCTATTACACATCTTTGTCCATGGCATCGCGAAGAGTTCAGCTTTTATCGCTGCGGGCCAAATGGAAGAGGTAACAAGCAAACATCGGATCGCAGACATCGCGGGCATGTTGCGGACTCACCCTCATCTCGCCCGCGGCTTCCTCCTTGCACTCATCGCATTGCTTGCTGTGCCACCATTTGGGCTCTTCTGGAGTGAGGCGGGAATCATCACCGCAACAGTGCGGGCCGGATACCTTCTCCCTGCGATACTTGTGGTGTTACTTCTGCTGATCGCCTCGATTGGCCTAGTGCGTGCTGGCCTCGCACTCACGTTGTCGGACCCACTGCCGACCAAACTCAGAACGCTCCAGACTCGATCCTTGCATCCAGTTGTCATCGCGACCTCAATCGCAGCTGTGGTAGGACTCGTTGGCACCCCCACCACCCATATCATCGTCCAGGCCGCCTCGTCAATCCTTCAGAAGGTGTGAGTATGTCCTCAATCGTTCCAGCCACAAGCTGTTCACCTCGAGATATTGCCCCTGTGTTGGCCCACGCTCTTGCGAACGGTGCTCGAGTGGCCATGGTGGGAGGGGAGGATCGACCATCAGAGGGTGTCATTGAGATTAACTATCTGCTAGTCAACGGCGTCGAGCCCCTATTTTCCGAGTTCACCCTTCAACTCGATCGCTCCAAGCCCAGGCTCGCCTCCATGGCGAATCTCGACTTCTCGATCGGTCGTTTCGAACGTGAGCTTGCTGACCAATTCGGTGTCATCCTTGTTGGGCATCCGCGCCCGGCTCGTCTCGTAAAACATGCCCACTGGCCAGAAGATTATCACCCGCTACTCCATGATGCACCTCCTAACCTGGGTACCTTGCCCGATCGGAGTGATTACCCCTTCCTTGAGGTCCAGGGCGATGCAGTCTACGAGATCGGGGTTGGCCCCATCCATGCCGGAATCATCGAGCCGGGCCACTTTCGATTCTCGGCGGTTGGCGAGTCTATCATCGCAATGAAGGCCCGCCTGTGGTTTGTTCATCGTGGTATTGAGAAGCTTTTCGAGGGCGTCGGCCTTCCAGAGGCGATTACTCTCGCTGAAAAGATCTCAGGTGACTCATCTGTCGGTCACTCACTCGCGATGACCGAGGCTATCGAAGACGCGCTTGGCATCGAGATCGACCCACTCACGAGGCTAGCGCGCCAGCACCTGCTCAACATGGAGCAGATGCATAACCTCATCAGCGACATAGGCGCAATCGCCAATGACGTCGCCTTCTCCATCGTCAACTCGTTCTCCAGCACGCAGAGAGAGTACGCACTGCGTGAGAATCGGCGACTGACGGGTCACCGGCTGCTCCGTGGAGCGATCAGGCTCGGTGGAGTAGCGTTCCGTGAACCACCGGATCCACTCTTCTTCGAACGGCTCGCCAAGGAGATGGATGAGATTGTGGAGATCTTTCTCTCGAACGTCATGGCGATGGACAGGCTAAAGGGCACCGGTATCCTGAGTACTATCGATGCAAGGGCTATCGGGTGTGTTGGCTATGTAGCGTTAGCCTCTGGGATTCCTAACGCTGAAGTAGTGGCTCCAACAATCGACACCTCTCGCGCCGACAACATCGTCGCCAACACCGGCTACGACCCCAGCCAGCAAACTCCAGGTGCAGCTTCTATAGGCTCCGGAGACGTCGCGGCACGTCTAGAGGTACGGATCTTCCAGCTTCGTAGCGTGCTAGCTGAACTCGCGCAATCAGCATTGCTCCTAGAGAGTTTCGTTACAGCCTCGGTGCCAATCTCGATAAGTAGCTCGACGGAACGAGCCACAGGCGTAGCCTGTCTAGAGAGTTGGAGAGGGAGACTTACGCATCGGATCGTCGTAGATCACGGCAGAATCATACGAGCAAAGGTGGTCGATCCGTCGTTTTTCAACTGGCCAGCCGTCTCAATCTCACTTCGCGGCGCGATGGTGGCAGATTTTCCGTTGATTAACAAGAGCTTTAACCTCTCGTACGCGGGCAATGACCTCTGAGTCCGCTCCAAAGCACCTGCGCGTTCATAGGCACTTACCTTCTTCTCGCTCTCCAGCCGCTTCAGTTCCTTCCGTCCTACCGATGGAGACGAAGCTGAAACGAGTCGGTGGGTGCCCACCTCTCATGTCTAACCTGTGTTGTAGTGGCTTGCTTGGAGTTTTAGCCATTGAGCGAGAGCCGAAGAATCTACTAGGACGTTCTGGTTTTCCATTTGCGCGTAGGAATCTGTCATCAAGGATCTTCTTGACTCACCCGCAGGGAGTGAATCGGCTGATCTCGCGATCTTCGCTCCTTGACTTGGGCGTTTCTGGTGGTCACTTAGCCGCTTCCTGGGCAAGCATTGTTACGGTGGATCGGTATTGGCCATGCTTGATCATCTCAGCAGTCTTAAATACTCCGCCCATCGATGGGTCGCCCTGGCGAGCTAAACTGCGAAGGCGGCGTTCAATCGTTTCTACGATTCGCATAGTTCTTGGACGAATGACTTGAAACTACTTTTTCGATGATAATGTTTTGCCTACAGAAAAGGCGCTTTGTATGTTGCTGAGAGATATACGCGCCCACAAGGTAGCCCTCGCAATATGTGCTGCTCTGACAACCATCGCACTCTCGGTCATAGCAAAGGTGCATATCGATGATGTGGATCTCGAGTCGGTCAAGGATCGGGGCGTGATCATAGCGAGCAACCATCGTAGTCTTTTGGACTTCTTTGTAGGCACCGTCGCATTCCGGCGATGGGGTGTGTATCCGTATCCCTTCGTCAGGGGCGACTTCTTCGCCAGGCCGGTTCTAGGCCGAGCGCTGAGACTGGTGGGGGCGATTCCTGCGGGTCATGGTCGAAGTGCATTGTTCGCCGTCAAGAGAGCCCATGAGATTTTGCACAACGGTGGTGTCATCACCATCGCTCCAGAAGGGCGGATTGTTCCCTTGTCGCAGCGCTCTACTGGATTAGGGGATTTGAAGCGCGGAGTGGGAATCATGAGTTCTAGATATGCAACTCCTATCCTCTTGGCGGCCGTAAAGAATACCGATGAAGCATGGCCTGCCGGACGTCGAGCCCCGATGTTGCACTTACCGTGGAATCGTCCGACGATCACTGTTGTCACCACATTACTGATCGTTCAAGTTGGAATGAGTTCTTCGGAGATTACTCTGCTGGTGACACAGGGATTGAACTCCCTCCTCGGTGCTAGTGTTGACACCGAAGAGGATCCAAGATGATGGCGCATTGGCACGCTTGGAAACGCTTGACGGCACCGGATAATCACTTAGCTCGTCTATCTCCTGTCTATTGAGTCAGATGTTCAGCCTGATCACAAAGATCTAATAGCCAGTCGATATGCTTAGCTCGCAGAGCGGAGTTGTCGGCGCTGCCTTCTTGGCGGTCCTGTATCCACCTATGGTCCCAGGTAGTTGCACTACGTGGGCTGAGCTAGCGGTTGTTAGTGACCAGAAAGCTGTTCACCTATACATGATGAGGAGCGGCTAGCGACCAGACGACCACGAAGTAGCATGCGCTCGCAAGGACGACCATGGCGTGCCAAACTTCGTGGTAGCCGAAAACTTTAGGGGCGGGATCGGGCCATCGAAACCCAAGCACACCAGCTCCTAAGCTGTAGATGACTCCCATTCCAATAAATAGGATGATCTCGGTGGCGCTCAGGTTATGAATCGCCTGTGGCAGAGTGATCACCGCGAGCCAGCCTAGCGCGATATATGCCAGCCCGCTGATAACGCCCTTCGGCATGACGCCGATCCACGTGAGCAGAGCACAACTGGTACCACCAATCCAAACTCCAACTAGTGCAAGGTCGAAGAGCCATCCAGTCCCAGCGAGAAGAAAGAACGGCGTAGCAGAGGCAGCAATGAATAGGTATATCATTGCACGATCAGCCCGACGGAGCCGTTCGCGTGTTATAGACGAAACTGGCAGCAGGTGGTAGCCAGCACTGATTGCATAGAGGGCAATCAAACCTAGTAAGTAGACAATGACACCAATGCTCGCCCCATCCTTGGTTAGCAGTGCGACACTGGCCGGTAGTGCGACCCCAAGAGCGCAAAGGTGCAGAACACCGCGCCAGCGAGGAGCAAGTTCGGTGCCTGATGGACGCGAACGCTGATCTCGAAAGTTGAATGAGATTGAAGAAGGTGTCACCAAGTGACTCCCGCGGGCGTTGTCGGCCCGAAATCGAACCACACTTCAAGAGGTGTAATGCCGAGGGTGCTCGATGGATGGTCGTACAATTGTTGCGTTTGGATCCTCAGTATTGGAGGCAATCCAGACTTCTTCCTGCGCATCTGGCTCCTCTTCATGGATCAGCTACTTTTGCCACAGTTTACAGCCCCTCTGCTAGGCGTCTTCAAATTTACCTGTTCGTGCCAACACCTGTGGTCTAATGAGGCAAACCTCGGACCGCCGAGTGAGTGGATAATGATGCAGGTTCTCTATCATGACCGGTATCAGGACAAAACCTGACCGACCGTTTGGGGGTGGGGTGTGGGCGACGTTGCAAACGTGAACGATCTCCTCGATAGCCATGTGATTCTCGATCTTGAGTGTCTCGACCGGATCTACTTGAACGTCTATGTGCCCAAGCTTCAAATGCCAGGTCAAGTCGTCTACTTCCTGCGCGATCATCGAAAGATGCCGATTGCCTCTCCGGCCATCATGGAGAAGATGGGGAATCGCTTCAGAGAGGCCGTTCGGAGCTTTGCAACGACAAACAACATCCCTATTGTGCGTTTTAAGAAGGGTGAGCGCCACATCCAGGTCATGGAGCCCTACCTCAAGGCTGCAACTGAACCTGGAATAGTAGCAATCGGAGTAGCCCAGGAGTTTCAATCAGTCTTTAGCGCAACCAAGAGGAAGGACTCGTCTGGGGGTGCTCCGTCATTCACCTTCGCAAAGGCTGATCGACGAGTCACCGCTTACTACTTCTATCTCATGGATGCCGACTTCGGAGCCGGGTTCATCAAGATCTGCTCGTACTTCCCCTATCCGGGAAAGGTCTGGGTCAACGGACACGAATGGGCGAAACGTCAAGCGCTCAAAGCAGGTATCGGATTCACGGAGTTAGCCAATGGGTTCGCCTCCTGTGAGGACTCTGTAGCTCTTCAAGCTCTCTGTAACCGTCTTGGTCCAAACCAGATCGAGGAGTTCTTCCACCGTTGGATGCAGGTCATCCCAATCCCACTCGACGATAGAGACCGTTTGGCCGGTTTCTGGTGGGAGTTGTCAATGCGTCAGATCGAGGTCTCTCGCACTATCGTCTTTGATGCACCTCGTCGAGCCCGGGCCTTCTTCGAGTCAACCGTGGCCGACAACATCGACATCGGCCGCCCAGATGAAGTCAAGCTAATCTTTGCTCGCCAGATCCGTAAGAACACCAACGCTGAGTTCGCAACCAGGATCGTAACACGGGGAACCGATGTCACCATCAACGCGTTCTACAAACACTCTCGTATCAAGGAATACCTCAAGGAG
>NZ_JXUW01000023.1 GCF_000949255.1 Ferrimicrobium acidiphilum DSM 19497
TGATCTTGTCAACCCCGAGAATGAAGAGGTCATCAAGACGGTTGGGATCGAGCTCTTCAGTGACGACTCGTTCACAGATCGTTCCTACCGTACGCCAGGCGACTCTGAGCAGTTTTGTCACCGTGGTCTTATCCATCTTGGCACATGCCCAAGCTACCAGGTGTTCGAAGTCCCTCGTAAACCGCGACTCCCCAACTGGTCGGGCAAATGGTACTGCCTCAGTGATCACCCCGTGGGTTGGACACCGGAGTCGTCTCAGCTGGCACGAGAGCCACGTCTGGTGAATCCCGATGTCGAGGTGTCTCCATCGGGAGTCGAGCGTTCTCGTGTCATAACAGGACCGGGTCGTATAGGAGCACTTAGGGCATACCAACCGCGATCGGGTAAGCCTGAGCTTTACCAGCAGTTCGTGTGGACGAACTAAAACCTCGATGACGGTGACACTGCGAAGGCCCAGCATCTGCTTAACTAGAGAGGTAGCGCGCACGGTTCTGAACTCCCTTTTTGATGGGTTTCCAACACCAAATTTAGAGCTCAGAAACCGTGTGCGTTTCTTATGTGGCTACTTCAGCCTCAAATACCCCCACTGAACTGGGGCTATGGATCAGATCCAGGCCAAATCTATCCACATGAATGTCAATAGAGCCCAATTTGATCCACCTGCCAGCAAACTATAAACTGCAAACAGTCGATATGAACATAGATTTTTGCGATCTCTGATCGCGAGGTTAAAATGAGGAGAGTTGTGCCACGTATTCTTGAGACACCAGAAAGCCTATTTGACATCGATGGTCTGCTGTACGACGAGGAACGCGAGATGCGTGACGTGGTACGCAGTTACGTCACAAAGCACATCAAACCCGAAGTAGCAACCTGGTTCGAGCAGGGCCACATTCCCGCCAAAGAACTTTCGCTTGCACTCGGAAAACTCGGGGTTCTTGGTATGCATCTAGAAGGGTACGGATGTGCTGGAACTACAGCAGTGGCCTACGGATTAGCTTGTCTGGAACTCGAAGCCGGAGACTCTGGAATCCGATCATTAGTTAGCGTACAGGGCTCTCTTGCAATGAAAGCAATCCATGCTTTCGGCTCTGAGGAACAAAAACAAGAATGGCTCCCCCACATGGCGAGCGGCGAGAAGATTGGTTGCTTCGGGCTCACTGAACCAGACTTTGGATCTGATCCAAGTGGGATGCGAACTCACGCCAAACGCGACGGAAGCGATTGGGTTCTCAACGGGACCAAGATGTGGATCACAAACGGCAACGTGGCAGACGTGGCAGTGATTTGGGCACAAACCGATGAAGGCATTAGGGGTTTTATAGTCCCAACCGATACGGCCGGATTTTCCGCAAATTTGATTCACCATAAATTATCCCTACGTGCTTCGGTTACCTCTGAGCTGGTATTAGATGGAATTCGTCTCCCAGCGGATGCAGTTCTACCTAACGTCTCAAGTCTGCGCGGTCCCTTGACATGTCTCAATGAGGCTCGCTTTGGGATCATCTTTGGAGCGCTCGGAGCCGCTAGGGAATGCCTTGAGACGGCTATCCAATATGGCCGTGAGCGAATCCAGTTTGATCGCCCCATAGCTGGATATCAACTGACGCAAAAGAAGTATGTCGATATGGCAGTCGAACTCGGAAAGGGCATTTTGCTAGCACTCCACCTCGCACGCCTCAAGGACCAGGGAACACTGAATCCGGTCCAGGTCAATATAGGAAAGTTAAACAGCGCCAGAGAAGCCCTATCCATCGCCAGAGAATGTCGCAATATCTTGGGCGCCAATGGAGTGACACTCGAGTATCCCGTGATGCGCCATATGGTAAACCTCGAGTCGGTTTACACCTACGAGGGAACTAATGAGATGCACACTCTGGTAGTAGGAGAAGCACTGACCGGTATCGCCGCCTACCATTAATTCGGAGATGATCGTACCTTAATTTCTAGCAATCAGTACAAGCCTGCAGCATTGCCTAATCAAAACTCGGCAACGCGCAAACTTCAAGGTACGAACGAAGTAACCAAACGAATCAATTAACTCTAGAGTCACGGACCGACCAATCACGAGCGCTCGGGTAAGTTAACGGATCACCATCGACACCGGCGGTGGCCAGCCATGCAAGATATCCAGCCACTCTCGACTCGTAGGCACGTCGAGTGTTGGTAGATAAGGGTGATTTGGCGAGAGCGAGGCGATACGTTTCGATGGCAAGAGTCATAAGGGTCAGCGTAGTGCGAGAGTGTGACCTTGATATCGGAAGGTGTTTTGGGTCGTTTTTGGTGGGTTTTTGTTGCAGTATCGGAAGCAGGACTTCTCAGCCTCTACACCTAGCTGATAGAGCATCGAGAGAGCAGATTCATTCGAGAAGGCACCCTTGACCTTGATGGTTCTATGACGGACCATGGAGAAGGTCGACTCGATTGGATTACTTGTCCGAAGGTGTACCCAGTGCTCAGCTGGGAAGTCATAGAAGGCCAAGAGGGCATCGGTATCCTTGGTCAGGCAGTGAACAGCCTTTGGGTACTTGGCTCCGTACTTGGTCTCGAACGTGGCGATAGCCCGCTTGGCATGATTCCTGGTCGGAGACTTGGAAAACCTCATGGATATCCTCCTTAACCTTTGGACGCAGAGATTTGGGCACGTGGTTGGAAGATGTTGGCCGTCTTGTGGAACCAGCAGCGTTGGTGCTTGGTCCCGGGGTAGATCTCTGAAAGTGCTGCCCAGAAACCAAGGGCACCATCTCCAATGGCGAGCAAGGGTTCGTTCATTCCTCTACTCTTTAGATCGATGAGGACCTCTCGCTGCAGATTTCGGAGGTTTTCGGACACCCGTTTCGGTCCAATCCGGACACCCGTTTCGGAGTTTTCGGACACCTAGACAGGGTGGGCCACTGAGGTAGCCATACTGAATCGGACAACGAGTTTTCCGAGGAGGTAGTTGTGTCACGTCCCCGCATCATCATGCGCCAAATCAGAGAAGTACTAAGGCTCTCACTTTCCGAGCGCCGCTCAATACGAGAAATCTCTCAAGCCTGTTCGCTCCCAAAGAGCACGGTATCTGACTATGTCAAACGGGCAAAGCAAGCTGGCCTGTGTTGGCCGCTTCCAGACGACCTTGACGACGATGGCTTAGAGTCCCTATTGTTTGGGGCCAACACGCCACCCGTTCATGCTAAACCAATGCCCGATCTTGGCTATCTACACCGGGAGTTGAAGCGTCCCCACATGACGCTCATGCTCCTCTGGGTTGAGTACCGAGAGGCCCATCCCGATGGCTATGGCTACACCCAGTTCTGCGAGTACTACCGACGATTCGCGGACACCCTCTCTCCAACCATGCGCCAACGTCACGTGGCGGGGGCTAAGACCTTCGTCGACTTCGCCGGGGACACCCTTCCTATCTATGGTCCAGATGACGAGGTAGAGTTCTACGCCCAGATCTTCGTCGCCGTCCTTGGGGCCTCGAACCTGACCTACGTAGAGGCTTTGGCGAATCAGAACCTCTATCACGTCATTGGCGCTCACACCCGCGCGTTTAGCTCCTTTGGCGGGGTGACAGATGCGATCGTGTGTGACGGTATGCGTACCGCGGTTACCAAGGCTGACCGGTATGAGCCTGTTCCCAATGCGACCTACCTTGAGATGGCTACACACTATCAGATGACCGTACTGCCTGCTCGTCCCTATCACCCTCGAGATAAACCCAAAGTTGAGGTGGCAGTTCTTGTGGTTGAACGCTGGATTCTCGCACGGCTACGCAACCGTCACTTCCATAGTCTCGCAGAGGCCAACGCAGAGATCGTAAAGCTCACCTGGGATCTTAACCACCGGGTTACCAAATCCCTTGGTACCTCACGTCAGGAGTTGTTTGAGACGATTGAACGTGACCATCTGCGCCCGCTACCAGCTACTCCCTATGAGTTTGCTACCTGGAGGCGAGCCAAGGTCAGCATTGACTATCACATCATCGTGAGCGCTGACCGTCACTACTATTCGGTACCCTACCGCCTGGTAGGCACCCACGTCGAGGTACGACTATCAGAGAAGAGTGTGCAGATCTTTGCCAAGGGGGTCAGAGTGGCTCTCCATCCACGCAGTAGTGTCCGTTACGGCTTTACCACGGACCCCTCGCACATGCCAGCCTCTCACCGGGCTCACCTCGAGTGGAGTCCCTCACGCATTATCAACTGGGCCAAGACCACCGGTCCAATGACGGGAGCCCTGGTTGAGGGAGTACTCGAGCGCCGTCCACACCCAGAACAGGGATACCGGAGCTGTCTTGGCATCATGAGTCTTGCAAAGACGTACTCACCAGAGCGTCTCGAGGCAGCCTGTAGTCGCGCTCTTTCCCTTGGGTCCTACTCCTATCGCAGTGTGGCCTCGATTCTAAAGAACGGACTCGATAGTGCACCACCACCAGGTGAAACACCTCCCTCGGAACCCGGACCTATCCATGAGAACCTTCGTGGTTCCGACTACTACCAGTAACCAACCAAGAAAGGAAATACCATGACCAATCAGACCATTGAAGCCTTAGGGCGTCTCCGACTCGAAGGAATGATCGACCCTCTAGAACAACAGTCGCGTTCATCTGAGTTTCTCACCCTGGGATTTGACGAACGCCTTAGCCATCTCGTGACTGCCGAGATCAGCTACCGAGATGAGCGTCGGATGGAACGACTCTTGCGGGCAGCCAAGTTACGCTCCGGGGCAAGCATAGAGTCCCTTGACTTTCGAGCCTCACGGGGTCTTGACCGTTCCCAGGTGCTGTCCTTGGCAAGCGCGAACTGGGTACGCAACCACGACCAAGTAGCCGTTTTTGGACCCACGGGAGTGGGTAAGACCTATGTGGCGTGTGCCCTTGGGCATGCGGCCATCCGTCAGGGGCACTCGGCTCTCTATCTGCGGTATCCGCGAATGCTCGAAGAGCTTGGCATCGCCCGCGGTGATTCCGAGACTGGCACGTCTCATGAATGCCTGGTCCAAGGTGGAGGTGTTGATACTTGATGACTTTCTCATTCGACCCATCAACCCAGATGCTGCCAGTGACACCTTAGAGGTGATCGAGGATCGTCATGGACTTCGCTCAACGATCCTTACCTCACAACTCCCAGTTGCCAACTGGTACGCAAGCATTGGTGACCCGACGATCGCTGACGCTCTTCTTGACCGCTTAACAACGAACCTTCACCGCATCGAACTCAACGGAGAATCGATGCGCAAGGTAACCCAACCACCCGAAGCACAGGGATGAGAAGAGGTCCAACACCTAAGATGAGAACGATGGGTCACCGACCAAGAACAGTCACCAGAAAGGAGGTGAGGTAGGGGTTAGGCGTGGCACCCGATGGCTCCCCGTCCGAGACTGTCCGAAAACTCCGGATTCGGTGTCCGAAATGAGCGAAATGTGCACTCTCGCCAGGATTGAGTGGATTCTCTCGTTCCATTTTCCAAAGTGAGGAGGTGTTTGCTCCCCTGGTCATCGACTCCGATGACCACAAGCACGCAGAGCTTGGGGTTATCCCCTCTGATCTCTTGGTAGATGCCGTCGGCGTAAATGTAGGAGAAGGTATCTCTAGAGAGGCCACGCTTCTTCCATTCGTCGGACTTGGTCTTCCACTCGACTTTGAGGGAGGAGACGATGCCCCATTGTCAACGATTGGGTGTCAGCTTCTTGGCTCGCTCGCCTTGGACAAGCTTTAAGAACTTAGGCTTTATCGCGTTCTGAGATTCCCTTCAGGTAGGCATAGGCGACCCAGGCATCGATGGACTTGGATCTGCGTAGGTAGGGAGGAATGAGTTTGGATGAGAAGTTGATCGACCCATCGCCGTCACGAGAGCGGATTCTTGGTACCTCAACTTCGCTCGTCACCGATCGCGGTGGTGATGGATCGCTCGGGGAGGTAGCCATTGCGCACTACGTCCCTACCGGCACTCTTGAGCTCGTTTACCATCTCAGTCACCTCTACCTCAAGAGCGGTAGCGATCAGATGCCTGGCATGAACGCGCAACAGCTCGGTTACCGCATCAGTTACGGCGTAGGTGTGGAGTGGTGAACCCTATCTGATCCACTCCTAATTGTGAGAGGACCGACCATAATAGATACGGGAAGCATGTTTTGAAGTGAAAACCGATCCGGCTTTATTAGCGACCAGTTATGGTGGACGCTAGACATATGCCGGGCCATCTTGACGCTGGGGAGCAACAGGTGTTGTCCAGTCCGGATGTGGTTGAGAGCTTTGCTACGCCTGACATGGCTACCAATTTGTGTCACAGAAAATGTCACGGAATTCTGAACAACCATGAGTGTTCTCGACAACTGTTGAACACAATACCTGCTCTGAGCTGCGCTGATGCAAACTCATGACCTCGATTGAAGAGCTCAAGAGCCAACTACGGATTAGATGGAAGTGTATGATCATAGCCCTGGGCGCACCGCCGCCTCTGCCGGCCGTCACGATGAAACCCCAAGGCAAGTATCTGTGCAATCCAACCCAAGGGCATCTCAAGAACCCAAAGCGCAATCCACCTATCCACTCAGCGATAGGTGGATCGCTGAATATAATTGAATCTCTACAATTGACGACCCACCGGACCACGCCTCCTGGCATAATCGGAGCCACGTCAGTCACCGACTGCGCCACAGCCTCGCTGCACAAACTTCAGGTTGCCAGAAGGAGGGAGAGCAGAGAGTAGACGGCGTAATCCTGGTGGGATTGCAGGAATCGGACCAATCGGCTCCAGGAGAACTGAGATAGTCAGCCCCTCTCAGCCTTCACGCCGCGACGTCCTCAACAAGCAATAACTAGCACAACCGTAAAGGAAAACACCTATGTCTGACGCTGTGTGCCCGACCGAGGCAAGGCCGCCTGGAATCCATTCATATCACTGGGACTCTTCGCTCCAACTCTTGATACAGGTGGACGTCAACATCACTCCATTCACTCGACTCGCTACCGGACACGTCAGCCTATCCCGGCTACCATAGGCAACCGGATAGGCAACCGCTGAAGAGTACGAAGGTGGAAGACAATTGATTTCTAGCCTCTGACCTGGATATTTATGGTCGGGCTGGGGAGATTTGAACTCCCGACCTCTTGACCCCCAGTCAAGCGCGCTAACCAAGCTGCGCCACAGCCCGTGCCCCCATTCTAACGAGAACATGGGGCCACGAAGTCACGTCTATCGGAATCAGCCTCGGTCTCTGTTGTGGGACCCGAAGCATCCAGATATTACAACTCTTCACGCACTCCGAACCGTCGCCTCGAATCGTCAGCGGTGCCTTCAGTGGCGACAAGAATCCCAGACAATCGATTGGAGATCTCCATAGTCGCCTCCTCTTGCTGTTCTGTAGCACTATTGATGCGAAGCAGCATTTCACGTACCTGTCGATTAGCGGTCAATATGTCTTCAAGCGCTATCGCAGCAGCCTCTGCATTCGTAGCGCCACGAAGGGCCTCTTGAAAGCTCTCCTCGAATCCCTCACTCACCTCGATAGTGCCATTTCGGACTTCAGCGATACGACCCGCAATCTCAGATGCTGCACCCCGTGCTCGACTTGCTAGTTGACGCACTTCATCCGCAACGACCCCGAATCCCCTACCCGCCGCACCAGCTCGCGCGGCCTCGATAGCAGCATTAAGTGCAAGAAGATTTGTCTGATCAGCTATCCCTTGTATAGTGGACACCATCGCATCGATCAACTTAGTTTTCTCGGAAAGACGCGCTAGTGTAGCCGAGGTCTCAGTCATGCGTCTTGAAATCTCGTCTATAGCTCCTTTAGCGGCGAAGAAGATATCACGGCTCTCGGCGGCCTTACCATTAACTGACTCCGCCGCCTCCTTGACCACCCTTGTGTTAGCCGCAACTTCGCCGGCGGTTACAGAGAGCTCCTCCACTGCAGCCGCGATCTGGCTAACCGCCTCGGTAACGACCGAAGATCGGTGCAAGTCGGACTCTCGGCGCTGTTGGTCGTCGCGCACCCGTAGCGATACTTCGCGCCACTGCACAACAAAACAATCCTCCGACTGGTTCTCGGTATTCTTCAGCAGGAGAACCTTGGCAACGAACTGGCGATCACCAGCTTGATAATCGAGTTCAACATGATCTTTTACTTGTCCTGCAAGCAACCGCTGTAGTTGCCGGCGAATACGGTCGGAGTCATCAAAAAGCTGCACGAGTGTCGCGTTACCGCCAGCAGAACCAAGTTTAAGTTGCCGTTCGGCTTGGGGGCTAACGTAAGTGATACGCGCTTCGGAATCCGGAGTTGCCAGCACCACGAGCGCATCAAGGCGATCGAGAACCTCCCTCCCAATCGCAGTCGAACGTCTCAGGCCAGCAAAACCTCTTCCCATATAACGATCATCGGCACGATTCAGAAGAGCTTGATTCAAGGAGTAGAACGTTAGGCGAAACAGGTGAGTGGGCCACCGTTATAGGTCACCATGTCCGCAAAGGCCATCGCTACATCCATAGTACCACCCGACTCGGTTCCTGATAGCTCGGCCATCGCTCTGTGCAAGTTTCCTACGATACGCTCTTGATTATGCCAGTCGGCAAACTCGCCCAAATCGGAGTCGTAGGCAGCCTCGAGTGGGGTGATCGCTGCATCGATGGCCCGCTCGGCCAAGTCAAGAACAAAACGCAGGTAGCGTTCCACATCGTCGAACACACCCATCGCACAAATCTCACCATGTCCCGGCACTACCGTCTCAACATCAAGCAAACGCAACTCGCCAAGGCAAGCGAGCCAGCCTCGCACCGAACCCATGAGCGCAAAAGGAGTCCCACCCTCAAAGGCGAGATCACCTGCGAATAGGAGACGATCATCTGGAAAATAGACGACACAGTCGCCCAATGTATGCGCCGGGTAACCCAAGTGGCGAAGCTCTACCCTACGCCCACCTACCTCGAGTGTCAGCTCTCGAGCGAAGGTGATGTCGGGTGGTCTGAGTTCGATCTCACCCCAGTCGACAGCTGTGAACAATCCTGCTGGTGGCACCGCGAAACCCTGTTTCAATTCGTCCCGTACTGCAGCATGGCTGATCAGAAAGCTCGGATCTATAAACGCATTCCCATTGGTATGGTCGCCATGGTGATGGGTAGCCACCATCCCAACTCGATCGCCCACTCCTAGGCGACGTGCCTCAGCAACCAGGGCCTTAGTCCGAGTAATAGTCGCGGCAGAATCTATCAGGTACGAGAGCTTACGATCAGGAATGATTCCTGCATTGTTGAGATACCAGGATCCATCTCGCTGTAGGTAGGCAAAGACTCCCTCCCCCACCTCCACCGTCTTGGTATCCTTGCCCCTGGATCGAACTGTAGCAGACTGAGAGACGTCCAGGTGACTAGCGGTTGGTCCGCTGGGAGAATTGGATTTAGCTGTCATGGCGGCTTAGCACTATGGAGATATGACTCATGATGCTATAGAACGTGATGGAGCCAGAGAATCAGTTGAACCAGCCTGTAGGTCAAGTACAGAACCGTTGCCACTATCAAAAGCTTGAAGTGCCATGGCTTTTTCTTTGGAGCCGCGATAACCGTCCCACAACCAGGACAATGACCCTCACGGTCAATCTCCTCTGAGTCTTGAAAACGTTCACAACTCTCGCACCAAGGCATAACTCAAGTCTAACCGCAAGTCTGGTCCAACATCTAGACCGGCGGCACTCCATGTCGCCGACTCGAGAAGGCACGGTCGCGCCGACCCGCGCGACTGAAGCGGGCGATAAGCTCCTGGCGCAAAAAACGACCCTCTATAATCGCGTCAACTACCAGGTCACTAGCCAGACGAAGGAGATCAACATCCTTCTCGTACTCCTCTCGTTTGGCCCGGATAAACTCCGCTCGTTCCTCGGGGTCCTCGATGCTGGCAATCTTGTTGTAATACACGGCGTTCACCGCTGGCTCCGGACCCATCACAGCTATAGCCGCAGACGGCAGTGCTATCGTCGCCTCTGGAGAGAAACCGGGTCCACACATGGCGTAGAGTCCAGCCCCATAGGCCTTGCGGACGATCACCGATATTTTGGGCACCGTAGCCTCGGCTACAGCAGTGATCATCTTGGCACCATGTCGAATGATCCCCTGACGTTCAACCTCTGATCCGATCATAAAGCCTGGAACATCCGCTAAGAAGAGAAGTGGGATATTGAAGGCATCGCAGTTCCAGATGAACCGAGCCGCCTTGTCGGCCGAATCTACAAACAACACTCCGCCCTTTGACATCGGATTGTTCGCTACTATGCCGATGGTCGCTCCATCTAAGCGAGCAAAGCCAACCAAGATCTCGGTGGCAAAGAGCGGCTTGATCTCGAAAAAGCTGCCGGCGTCGACTATAGAGTTGATGACCGCATGCATGTCATACCCCTGTTGTGGCTGCGATGGAATCATCGAGTCGTCAAACTCAACCACAGGATCTATACCCTCCTCGCGTGGAGGATCGTCTTCGTAACACCTTGGAAGATACGAAAGGTAGGCTCGCGCGGCAACAATTGCCGCCTCATCATCTGTCACCAGGTTGTCACCACAGCCCGAGACCGAGGCGTGCATCCTTGCACCCCCCATTTCGTCGAGGGTAACTCGCTCGCCGATCACCACCTCAGCCATTCGTGGCGAACCAAGGTACATAGAGGCGTTCTTCTCTACCATAAAAACCACATCACAAAACGCAGGAATATAGGCACCCCCGGCGGCAGATGGGCCAAATAGGCAACATATCTGCGGGACTCGACCAGAGAGTCTTACCTGGTTCGCAAAAATCCTACCGGCACCTCTACGACCAGGGAAAAGGTCAACTTGGTCTGTGATCCGGGCTCCAGCCGAGTCGACCAGATAGAAAATAGGTAACGACTGCGCATAGGCAAGCTCGGTAATCCGAATAATCTTCTCAACCGTACGAGCTCCCCAAGATCCAGCCTTGACGGTCTGATCATTGGCCATGATCGCTACTGGACGACCATCGATCACCCCAGTGCCTGTGATCACCCCATCTGCAGGGAGGCTGGGATCGCGCTCGTTCGCGAAGAGACCATCCTCGCGGAACGAACCCTGGTCGACAAGGAGAGAGATCCGCTCGCGAGCATGGAGCTTCTCAGACTTCTGAAGCTTGTCTTCTACGGATTTTGGCCATCCGTACTTGATCTGTTCTGCACGCGTAACTACCCGTTCGCTCATCCTTCTCCTACCTCCCAGTCGATCTGCTGCCCTCATTCCGAGCAAAGCCCTCAGTTAAGTTAATCCCTGCGTCGCACACGAAGTTTTACCGGAGTTGAGCCCAACTTGTATTGGTCACGAATCCGATTCTCCAAGAACTTGAGGTATGACGCCGTCAACGGCTTGCTAGTGAACAGGGTAAACGTAGGAGGTTCGGTAGCACCTTGAACTATGTAAAGAATACGACCCTCTCGCGGCGGGTTAGCTCCCTGCAGAGAACGGAGAAAGCGATTAAGTTCGCCGGTCGGCACCCTAGATCTATAGGCAGTTTGAGCCTCGAAGATCTTAGGTAGGAGACGGTGCACGCCCTTGCCACTCTGAGCAGAGATACGCATAGGTTCAACACCCGTAAGGAACGAGAGTCGATCACTTACCTGCGCATTCACCATCAACCGCGCATCATGGTCGAGGAGATCCCATTTATTGAGAACTAGAACAATAGGAGATCCTGCCAGGTCGATTCGCTCTGCAAGACGCTGATCCCAACCGGTTACTCCCGTGGTCGCATCGACTACCAGGATCGCGACGTTACAACTATCGATGGCCCTCAAGGTCCTCACCATCGAGTAGTACTCGGTAGCCTCAGCGTATCGAGACCGTCTGCGCAGACCTGCGGTATCAAAGAAACGAACCGGGCCCATCTCGGTCTCGATCACGGTATCGATGGTATCAACCGTGGTCCCCGGTCGGTCATAGACCACCGCTCGTTCCTGCCCGACGACGCGGTTGAACAGCGTCGACTTGCCGGCGTTCGGGCGCCCGACTATGGCCACCGTTAGTTCAAGCGCCTCGACTCGGACTGCATCGGTAAGTGGGAGATCCTCCTGCTCATCTTCGTCTACCCGATCGTCAAAGACGGGCATCTCACCGGGAGCATCGTTCGCGAATCCTCCGGTTAGTTCACCCAATGCATCTAACAAGTCACCAGTGTTGCGACCATGCATGGCTGAGATCGCCACTGGATCACCAAATCCAAGCTGGAGGAACTCGTAGATCTGTGCATCATAGCGTTCGTGATCTACCTTGTTGGCGACTAACACTGTCGATCCTGGGCGACGGTGGAGCATCTTGGCGACGTCGAGATCCTCATCGGTTACACCAGTGCGGACATCGACCATGAAAAGCACTACATCAGCCTCGCGCACTGCTCGCTCGGCCATCTTTGACACCTTTAGATCCAGCGCATCGCCTTTGCCAAGCCAACCACCGGTATCCATAAACTCGAATACCCGGCCTCGCCAACGTGTCTCGCCGACCTTTAAATCACGCGTAACTTTTGCTCGTTCTTCGACGACCGCTACTCGCCTACCGACCATCCGGTTAAACAGCGATGACTTCCCGACGTTCGGGCGCCCGACGATTGCGACTTTGGTCACCTCAGCCACGTGCTCCTCCAATCAATGGAAAGGTTGTTCCTTGGAGCGCCGCCGCCAACGAGGCGCCATCTGTCGGTACCACCTCAACCTCTCGTGGCAGTTCTCGAGCATCAAGACCATCTATGAAACGCCCCTCGCTAAGACAGACATCTGGCAGAAGCAGTCGGTCGTAGTCGGTAGTGGCAATAGCGCGGGCAACATCTTGACCACTCATTAATCCAGTCACTGCGATGTTTCCTCCAAAAAACTCATTAGTCACCTCGATGACGTCGACAGGTGCCTGACCCTTCGATTCGAAGACTCGCCCAAGTGCTAGCTTGCCATAGGTCGAGGTGACGATAGCCACCGACACCGCCCCAGCCGATCGTCGTTGGCCAAAACCCTTCGGACGAAACCGGACGGCGCGATAGCCTAGCGCAGGCGCTCCATCGATCGAGGAGAAGAAGCCAGAGTGACCCGCCGACTTTGTGCGTTCTAGCAACGCAAACTCGCGTTCAAACGCTCGCGTCACTCCAACCCCGTTCTCGAGCTGTTCGAAATCGGCGTAGCTGGAGTAGGGAGGAAACTCCATCTCGCCCAACAGATAGAACTCGTCGGAGCAGTAGACCATCGTCTTTCCAAGCATCGCCTGAGCAACATCGGAGAACTCCTCCACCGTCGCTATCGCCTCCCTAGCCTCTTCCTTAGTCATCGGACGCATCCTTGGCTCCTTGGTGTACTTAGATACACCCAACGGAACAACGCCAACCGAGGCGAGCTTTGGGAAGCGGAGCAGAATATCGGTCAACGTTGCGCGCAGTCGATCACCATCGTTTATCGCTGGTGCCAGTACAATCTGGCCATGGACGGTGACTCCTGCATCAAGCAGATGCTCAAGCCAGCGCAGAGAAGTAGCTCCTCTACGGTTGCGCAACATCTCAGCGCGCAACAGCGGGTCAGTCGTGTGGATCGATACATAGAGTGGACTTAACCGTTCGGTGATAACACGTTCAAAGTCGGCTTCAGTAAAGCGAGTCAACGTCGTGAAGTTGCCGTAGAGGAACGATAGACGATAATCATCATCCTTCACGTACAACGTACGTCGCAACCCCTTCGGAAGCTGATAGATGAAACAGAACTCGCAGTGGTTATCGCAGGTGCGCACCTTATCAAAGAGTGCGTCTGAAATCTCCATCCCAACCAACGTCCCAGCCGGCTTATCGACTGGAACTTCAATCTCTAGGCCAGCCCGTTGAATGGTGACTAATGGATCCGGTCCATCGACCAACTGCTGGTAATCGATGATATCTCGCGGAGGAACGCCATTAACCGCCACCAACGCATCGCCTGCCACGATTCCCGCGCGCTCTGCTGGGGAACCTGAAGATACACGAAGGATGGAGGGGTAAGGCATACAGCACCAGCCTAAAGGGTCCACACCAGCTTTAAAGGCAATCCTAGAGGTTTCGATCCCGTCTAGACTGAGAATCTGTGACAGTCGACAAAGTCATCTTGGCATCTCCTCGCGGCTTCTGCGCCGGCGTCGAAAAGGCGATTAACGCGCTCGCCTGGATGGTGCGGATTTTCCCACCCCCGGTCTATTGCTACCATGAGATCGTCCATAACCAATTGGTGGTCGAGGCGTTCTCGCGTGTTGGCGTCATCTTCGTTCCTGACATCTCCCAGGTACCGGAGGGATCTCCCATTATGCTGAGCGCCCATGGCTCGGCTCCCGAGGTCGTCGAGGCGGCACGAGGCCAAGGAGGAACTGTAATCGATGCCGTCTGCCCCCTCGTCACCAAGGTTCACCATGAGATTCGCACCAGAGCCAGCAAGGGATACCGAATTGTATACATCGGCCATCGCGGTCACGAGGAGGCCATTGGTGCCACCGCAGAGGCCCCTAATTCGGTAGATTTTGTCGAGACCATTGCTGACGTGGAGGCGCTTGTCAAGGACGAACGCCCGATCGCTCTCCTAGCCCAGACGACACTTGCGGTGCCGGAGTGGCAGGAACTCGCAGACAGAACCAAGGATCGTCTGGGTCCTGTATGGATGCCCGGACGCTCAGATCTGTGCTATGCCACCACAAACAGACAGGCAGCCATCGCGGAGATCGCACCGCGAGTAGATACCCTTGTCGTGATTGGATCCGCAAACTCCTCGAACACACGCGCGCTAGAGCGCGTCGCCAAGGCCAAAGGGGTATCCAGGGTGCTTCGAATCAACTCCGAGGCCGAACTACCCAATGACATCTCCGGCAACGTAGGCATCACCGCCGGTGCGTCGGCAGCCGAGGACGTAGTCGCCCGCGTGGTTGAGCGACTCCAAGCTCGTGACGAGCCAGAGATCGTGAGCGCTATAGCTGAAGATGAATTCTTTCCAGCCCCACCTGAGTTGCGAGAGCTCTTGGCCGGTCTCTCCGCCGCTGCGGCGCTACTCTTGGGCAAAGAAGCTTCAGCAGAGGTGGGGCTTCACGACTTAGCGCGCGACGCCCTCGCCGATCTCGCCACCGAACCCGACTGGCATCCAGACCCCTCAGTCGACTAAATAGCATCCATCTAGGTGCTGTTAGCGGGTAACGGCTAGATCAACCCCTACAGGGCAAAACTTAGAAACGAAGCGGCATGGCCATAGTTCAACATGGAGCAGAAGATACGCCACAGCATTGGTGTTAAAGTGTCGAACGCATACGAAGGCGCTCGGCGTCAGCCTGTGCGCGTAGTCGATTGAGTTCATCGGTCAATTGGCTAGTGAGCCGAGTGATCTCGGAACGACGCATACGTCCCCCGGAGATATCGCCAGTACGGACCGAGAGTGGGAACAGTGGTGGGCCTACCTCTATTGCTATCAGCGATGGGTATATGAAGCTAGAGCCGACCGGCATCGCCATCTCTGATCCTGCTATCCCGACCGGGACGATAGGTACTCCAGCCTTGAGAGCCAGATAAGAGGCACCCTCTTCGAGCTTCTCCACAATCATTCCTCTTCTCCGCGTTCCCTCTGGGAAGATTACAAGACTCGAACCCGCCAGTAGTGCCGCCTGTGCAATCTCGACGGCATCACGATCAGTTCCATCGCGGTCGACCGGAAAGCCTCCAAGTAGACGAACAAGCTTGGCAAAAACAGGATTTGCGAACACTCCGGCCTTAGCCATATAGGTCATTGGATCGCGGGTGATCGAACCCACAAGAAGGGTGTCGATATTAGACCTGTGCGTCGGTGCCAAAATGTAGGGCGGCCTCGGTATCGGCTCTTGGTAGTGCACGGTTGTCAGCCAGTAGCGCCGATTCCAACCCTCCACTATACGCTGCGCACCTTGGTAGAAACGGCGCTCGAAAGTGGTTGGTGCAACATAGCGTGACCGATCCATCAGCAACTCTTGGCTCGCAATTTGACGAGATCACCCATTCTGGCGATTAAGACATCAAGAGACTCATCAGAGTTATCCACGACAAAGGCGTCTTCGGCAACCTTCAAGGGAGCATGATAACGGGTCGTGTCCTTTAAATCTCGATCCAAAAGCTGCAGCCCCTCCTCAGGTCTGCGCTCTAGACGCACCTTTAGACGAGCTACCAAATAGAACTTGCAGACTGCATCTGGCCAAACTACCGAACCAATATCGCGTCCTTCTACTACGCATGATCCCAACTTCGCTATCTCGGCCCGCTCCAACTCGAGAATCCGTCGGCGGACGGTTGGATTCGCCGATACCTGGGCCAGGACCTCCTGGACACGCTTAGAGCGAAGCTCTTCATCCAAAGCTCGACCGTCGAGCAGCCCGACTTGGCCCTCAACGGCGACTTCGTGATGGTCAAACCAGTCATTGATATCGGCAGTATCATCGTCTTGGTCTGGGAGCACAACTGAACTCAACCCCCATGCCACCGTGCGGAAATACAGTCCAGTGGAAAGCATCGGCAGTAACAGCATTGCGGCGAGCCGATATGCAACGGTGGACTTTCCTGACCCACCGGGCCCATCGATCGCCACAACCAAACTCATGGTTACGACACCGATTCCTGAATTTCCTGAATGTGTCGCGTGAAGCCCACTTCCAACCTTTCGTATACCAGCTGCTAGAATAGCAGGTGATACGGCAGCTATGGACCCCATCTCTAGAGTCCTAGTTTGGCGTCTCAGCGGAATCAGACAGATCCCAGAAAGGCGGTCCGGTGGCAGACTCTCGATACGTAAAGGATAGAGGGCTAAGTGCTCGTATGGCCTTCACAATCTTCCTTCTTGGCCTGGTCTATGTTCTGTTTTTTGGCGTGTTAATCGCAGTCGGCGTGGGAGCACTCACCGTGGTGGTGATTGCGGTAGTCCTCTTAGTGGCACAGTTCTACTTTTCTGACCGTATTGCACTCTTTGGAATGCATGGCCACGAGGTGACTCAGGAGCAGGCGCCCGAGTTGTACCAAATCATCGCAAGGCTCACCACTCTCGCCGATATGCCAATGCCAAAGATCGCCATCTCTGAACTCGACATCCCAAACGCCTTTGCCACAGGACGAAGCCCTAAGAACGCGGTTGTCTGTGTAACTCGCGGCCTGTTGCGTCGGCTTCCCCCACAAGAACTCGAGGCGGTGCTAGCACACGAACTCAGTCACGTCGCCCACAGAGATGTGGCGGTAATGACTATTGCATCCTTCCTTGGTGTGCTTGCCGGACTGCTAACGCGTTTGATGTTCTACTCCGAGATCTTTGGTGGCATGATGGGCGGTGGTTACGGCGGTGGACGTGGCCGTGGTGGGGGCCGCGGCAATGGTGGCGGTAACATAATTGCCATAGAGATGCTGATCATGCTGATATCCGCCGTCGTGTACGCGATCAGCTTCTTGTTGATTCGAGCTCTCTCGCGTTATCGCGAGTTGGCGGCCGATAGGGCTGGTGCAATCCTCATCGGACGGCCAGCTGCCCTCAAGTCAGCCCTGCTGCGCATCTCCGGCACGATGGGGCAGATCCCCACTCGCGATCTTCGTACTGCTCAGGCATTCAACGCCTTCTTCTTTACGCCAGCGATCAATCCTCGCAATCCATCTCTCGCCTCTGGGTTATTCGCCACCCATCCCAGCCTCGAGAAGCGAATTGCGCAACTCGATGAGCTCGATCGCGAGCTAGGAAAGGCAGAATGATATGGGATTCTTCGACACCCTCTTGGGCAAGTCAAAACAAGTAAACGCGAATCTTGACGCCATCTTTGCACTGTCGAGCGCCGCGATTACCCTGCAAGTCTCTGCGAACCTGATTCCAACAAATCAGGCGGCCGTTGTCTTCAAACCCGCATCAGGTGCCGCCTTTGCTAACACCGAGACTGAGTTCCAGGATGTCCTCAAGGAGATGAACGACGTAACTGTATCGCTCTCCACCGACTCATTCGGTTACCGCTGGGTCGTTCTCAATGGCCAAGATCTAGAGACGGTCGTAACCGCCTCACACTCAGTGAACCGGAGCCTTGAAGATCATGGGTTTTCGCCACAGCTTCTGTGCTCGCTCTACCCATTCAAAGATACAGGTGGCCAGGGAATGGTCTATTGGGTGTATCTATATAAGCGAGGAACCTTCTATCCGTTTGTTCCCGTCGGTCATGAACGCCGCGACAACGAGAGGGAACTCTCGCTCAAAGCTGTGGTCGGCACCGACCTTCCGCTAGAGACTGAGATGCAGCGATGGTTTCCCCTATGGGATATACCGATCAGCTCCTCCCACTGACCACGCTAGCCGCCGCTATATGCTGAAAACTCTGTGTCCTTGCCTGTGCCGGCAACAACAGATCAAAGACCGCGTCGTCACAGCAGCCCTCTAGTCGAGCCACCGTCAATCGCTATCGCCTGCCCGGTGATATAGCCGGCCCACCTCGAACACAGGTAGGCGACCATGCGACCAAAATCATCAGGATCCCCAAATCGCCCCATCGGTACACGAGAGAGCATGCGATCAAGATCTACACCTGAGTCGCGGAGATGGACAAGACGATCAGTTGCGTGTAAGCCAGGCAATACTGAGTTAACGGTGATGTCGTAACGCGCCAGTTCAAACGCTGCCGCCTTAAGGTAGGCTAGCAAACCAGCGCGAGCGACATTAGAAGGCATCATCTCCGGATCTGGCTCGCGAACCACGTAAGAGCTGATTGACACGATCCGCCCAGATCGACGGGCCATCATCAACGGCGCCACTCCCTCAACCAACTCGACCATCGGGGCCAGGGCAGCCCCAATACCATCACCAAGATGACTGGCATCCATAGCGCCCAGAGAGGCGTTCCTCGGCCCTCCTGAGTTCAACACCAGGATGTCGATTCGCCCATGCAGCATAAGAAATCGTCGCAGCAACTCCGTTGGAGTGCTCTGGACGGTGAGGTCTACCGGCAGGTATTGAGAGCCATGACCCAACAAGCCAACAGCCTTCTCGCCGAACACTTCGTCACGCGAGGCGATTACAACATCGGCTCCCTCCTCGACCAGTGCCGACGCGACACTAAAACCAAGCCCTCGAGAGCCTCCCGTAACGAGTGCCTTGGCACCCTTCAAGCCCAAGTCCATGTCTACCCACCTCCCACTGGCAACCGAAAGCGCCACCACGCCTAACCCTTCGCCGCCACCCCCACCTTAGCGCATCCAGTCCAAGCGCTAGATGCGTTATTCGTTAGTCAAGTTTCTCATACCAAACCACAGCAGTTCCTCGGCTACCCACGTCGTCGAGTTATGGCAGTAATAGCAGAACACAGTAACTTTTGTCGCCAATCGGCATCAACTGCCCATAGTTAGGTGTAGTATTTACTACACCTAACTATGTAGCTTCCAACAAGGAGAAGAAAATGACCAAGCAAGCTGACATGATTGTTCACGCAGCTCATACCCTGTTCGCCAACGAGGTGATGTCCCATAGCGGCCATGCCAACCTCTCCGCCCGTCTCGACGACGAGAGGATGTTGCTCACCATCGACGGTCAGGTTCGTAATCTCACCAGTGAGCGCGTTGCCACCGTTGCGCTTGACGGCACGGTACTTGAAGGTGAACTCGACCCCACCAACGCAGAGATTATCGCCATGCACACTGAGATCTACAAGCTGCGGCCCGCAGTTGGAGGAATTATCCATACCCACTCACCGAACCTGCTCGCCTTCGCTATGGCCAATGTTGTGCTACCCTGCCGTTATGAGGCCCTCCTTCGTTGGGGGCAGGCAGTCGACGTACCAGTGGCTCCATGGGCACCTCGAGGATCGGCGAAGTCTGTCTCCGCCATCATCGACCAGGTCAAGGCGCATCCTGATACAAACGCTGTCATCCTTGGCAACCATGGCGTCCTCGTCTTTGCAAGCGACCCGCTCGCCACTGCACAGCTGCTCACCGTCCTAGAGGAGGCAGCAGAGGCAGAGCTGGCAGCAGTTAGCCTCGGCGGGGCTAGCTCTCTTCCCGAGACAGCCCTGGAGGCCATCCGCGAATCCATGGCCAGAGTACGCTGATGGCCGATCATGAGAGCATAGATAACGCGACCATCGCGAATTCGTATCGAGAACTGACCGGCACAGTTCCTGCTAACATTGCCGAACGCATCCGGATCGCGGGGATCTCCGGGCGCAATAGAAGCATCATTCGCATCGAGGAGCTCCGGTCACAACTCATCATGGACAATCCACTCGGACCAAAGACGGCACAGCTCGTGCATTTTGCACAACTCCTGGCCATTGGCGAGGAGAAGGAAGCGGAACTCCATGCGGATGCTGCCCGTAAAGCTGGCGCCTCTTTAGAGGAGCTCGTAGGTGTAGTAGAACTCGCTCTAATTACGGCCGGCATGCCCGCATATAGCAGAGGAGTCGCCATCCTGGGGCGAGTCTTCCCAGAGAATCAAACCTGATATGGAGGATGCACTCTCGGGTGATCTCGGTTTCCGACTCTCGCGGCTCGTACGTAGACTACGAACGGACTGGGGAGGAGGTCTGCTGGCGCTTGATCTAAACCAACCACAAGCGGCGATCTTGCGAGCGTTACAAGGCCGTAGCGGCCTCGGCCTACGAGAACTGAGTCGGCTTATCGGAACAGACCCGTCAAACCTCCGACGAGAGATTGACCGCCTCACCAAGCGTGGAATGCTCCTAGTGGTGCCCGCCGAACGCTCAGGACTAAAAGCGACTCTTGCTCTAACCAAACTTGGTGAGCAACAAACCTTGGAGGTGCTCAAACTCAGGAACGATATGATGGCACAGACCTTCGACCGATTGAGCGACAGCGATCGTGAAGCCCTCACGGCCCTGGTCACAACTCTCGAGACTATCGTAGGTATCCCGGATGAAGCTTCACCATAACGGGATAGCAAGCCCCGTCTGCAAGAGCGGAGGGATGTCACTGCGAAGCCTTCCGCTCATGTCAAAGGCGATTAGTGTTCTACTGATGCCTCCGACCATCAGCGGTGATGCAGAATCGAATAGATACGGTCAAATAATTGAACGGTAGTGGACACCAGCACAGCGAACACACCCACCGACCCTTGCAATGAAGTCGTC
The DNA here is from genome assembly GCF_000949255.1 of Ferrimicrobium acidiphilum DSM 19497. Classification (NCBI taxonomy): domain Bacteria; kingdom Bacillati; phylum Actinomycetota; class Acidimicrobiia; order Acidimicrobiales; family Acidimicrobiaceae; genus Ferrimicrobium; species Ferrimicrobium acidiphilum. Next base: position 21,079 of record NZ_JXUW01000023.1, read on the forward strand.
ACCACGGCTAGCTATCACGCCTGTAGAGTTAAGGCAACACACGTTAGACATTGCTCAATGATCTTGAACATGGCTCCCGCCACCTATGGTTTCGCGGCTCCATCCAGATGTATGGTCGCCGAGCTAAGGCGGTCAAGGTCGGAGAAGAAAGCCGGATAGCTGGTTGCAACCGTCTCGACACCATCGATCTCGGTGACGCCACCTGCCAACAACCCCAACACCGCCGCAGACATAGCGATCCTATGATCGAGATTTGCCATCACTCGTCGACGATTCCCACGCAAGGATCCTGGGCGGAGGCCACCGTGGATCACCAAGCCATCCGGCAGCGTCATCACCTCAACGCCAAACGCACGTAAAAAGCCTGCCGTGGTCTCAATACGATTCGTCTCCTTGACTCGGAGTTCAGAGGCGTCCCTAATAGTGGTTACACCATCGGCCATGGCGGCAGCGACGCTCAAAATAGGGATCTCATCGATCAAACTCGGAATGATTCGACCACCAATCTCGGAGCCCTCCAGTGAACCTCCCTGCACCGTGACCTGTCCATCACCTAGAACGAGATCGGCTCCCATCTGGGCTAGAATCTCTAGAAAACCAGCTCGGGTAGGGCCAAGATAGAGATCTTCTACCGTCAAGACCGCACCCGGAACACAGCTAGCGGCTACCACGAAAAAAGCAGCCGCCGATGGATCACCTGGAATCCGGAAGCTAAATGGCGACGGCCGTGTAGGACCGGAAACGGTGACCCGATGAGAACCATCCTGCTCCTCGACGTCCTCATCGAACCCCACTTCAGTGAGCGCAAATAGCTCCTCAGTATGCGGCCGGCTCAGCGTGGGCTCGACAATACTAACTGGTCCGTCTACCCCCAAAGCCGCAAAGAGGAGGGCTGATTTCAGCTGCGCTGAGGCTACTCGCAGGTGAACAACGCCCGACCTTAGCCCGCCACCTCGAACAGCTACCGGGAGCATTCCGTCACCGCCGCGGCCCCATATCGAGGCTCCGAGCTCTTGGAGCGGCGATATAACGCGCCCCATCGGCCGTCGTCGCAGGGAATCGTCTCCTGTAAAGACCGACACTCCATGAACGAGGGTTGCAACTCCAATGCCCAAACGTACCCCGGTACCCGAATTTCCAAGGTCAAGGACACCATCTGGCTCGCGTAAGCCGGCAATGCCGGGGCTCTCGACTAGCGTGACCGACCCCTCGGTCTCGAGTGATGCCCCAAACAGCTCAACCATCGATCCGGTAGCTGCGACATCGAGCGCCGAGCTGAGGTTGTCAAGGCGTGAAGTCCCCTCAGCAAGTAGCGCCAGCAACAGTCCACGGTGACTTATAGACTTATCGGGAGGAGGCTGAAGATCCCCAGACAGGAATGGTTCCGTCGAGGTGATCTGTGCGCGCACCGCTGCTTAGTCCGGAAGATCGTCGCGGAGACCAACCGCTCCGCGAAGGTACACATGGTGGAACTCGCCTCGGGCCCGGTCATCTTCGATATGCATCATTACACGCACGCAGAGTGCGACTGCCCCATCAATGCTGAGCTCCTGCGCACACATCAACGGAACATCGCCAAGTCCAAGGGCTCTTGCCGCCGCTGCAGGAAACATCGCATGCAGATCCGGAGTCGCCGTGAACAAGATACTGATCAGCTGGTCCTTGTGGATCGAATTACGCTCGAGCATCGCACTAACGAGCTCCTGAACATTCTTATCTATAGCCTCGACGGTATCAGCCTCTACCGTCGTCGCTCCTCGCACTGCTCGTACACCCATGGGTGACAGGTTAGCGGATCGACCGTCCTCCGCTACGCAATGCGATCAACTCAGCGGTGCTGATGTCTCTCGACTGCCCTGGTGCCAGCGACGGATCAGCAAGTGAACCGATTCGCGTACGAACCAGTCGGGTCACTTCAAACCCACAGGCTGCCACCATCCGACGAATCTGACGATTCTTGCCTTGTTTGAGCACGATACGTAGTGTCTGACTCGAGAGCTGACCTACACGTTTAGCAACCAGTAGATCGCCGTCGACCTCGATACCGCGGCGCATGGCTCCAAGAAGCTGTGGAGTAACTCTCCGGTCGATTGCAACCAGGTACTCTTTCTCCACGCCACCGCGCGGATGCATCAGGTAATCGGCAAAGGGACCATCATTGGTTAGGATCAACAGGCCCTCGCTCTCAGCATCGAGGCGTCCAACTGGGTAGATGCGGCTGACGCTTGGCACCAGATCCACCACCGTTTTGCGACCGTGAGGATCGTTCGCGGTTGACACTACGCCAGCGGGCTTGTTGAGTAGTTTGTACTCTAGAGACTCAGCGATCCCCACCGGGGCTCCATCCACACAGACCGAATCTGCGTCGATGACTCGGCAGCCAAGCCGTGCTACCTCTCCATTGACGGTTACACGACCCGCCTCAATCAAGCCCTCTGCCGTTCGCCTTGACCCATATCCGCGTACGGCAAGCACCTTCTGAAGTCGTTCGCCTACCGGTTCCGTCGTGACTCCTCGAGCACCTCAACCAGTTCACCAGAGGGGACAAAGTCTGCGAGTGCAGGCAAGTTAGTGAGATCATCGAGTCCAAAGCGCTCCAAGAACAGCTGAGTAGTTCGGAAGAGGATAGGCTCGCCGATGCGTCCGCGTCGCCGATCGCCCTCGATCAGACCACGGTCGACCAAAAGACGGATCACTCCGTCCGAGCTAACGCCGCGAATCTCAGAGACCTGTGCCCTAGAGACCGGCTGCAGGTAAGCCACCACCGCCAGTGCCTCCATCGCCGCCGCTGACAGAGTTGGACTTTGGTCCTCGGAGAGAAAGCGACCTAACACGCCAGCAAGATCGGGTGCCGTCTTGAGTGCATATCCGTTGGCCACTTTGACCACCCTGGTGGCTCGATCATGCTCAACGAGATCGGTAGCAAGGGAGTCGATCGCCTCCTCGACATAGCTCACCTCCAACTCGAGGAACTCAGCCAATTCGGTTAGTCCAATGGGTCCTATGCCAAGAGACAGCAGGCCCTCGATTGTTCTTGCCACCGTCGCAAGTGCGACCACCTCACCGGAATCCCCAGCAAGCAAGCCATCAGCCAAGGGTACGCACCATCTCAGCTACAAGACCAAGTCGCTCGCCATCGATAACCCCCACCTCGATATCGTCACCGACTTGACGTAACCCGATAGCTCCAAACGCATGGGCTTCAAGCAAAATCACGAAGCTCACTATAACTTCTACCCCCGTTCCTCCTGCAATCATTGCAGAAAACGACGTCATCCGCTCGAGCCGATCCAAGAAACTCAAACCGATCCCGATGACGTCCACCGATGATCGATCGAGTGGTGTGGGATCCGCCTCAGTGTTCATGCTCGCCCGAGCCAGAGCTCTGGCGATTGCCTCACCGAGTCCAGATGATGGTAGAACAACGTTCTCGACGTGATCGATTAGGTCAGAGGCCTCGAGCGAGACCGGGAGCGATGCTGCGGTCGTCTCTAATCGAGTCCGCATCGCCTTGGAGGCGGAAGCGTAGATCGTCTTTTCAACGAGTCCCAACAAGATGCCCTCAAGAGCGCGATCCAACTCCTCATCTTCGATGACCTCATCGTCATCTCTATCAAGCAGCCAGTGCATCTTCATCCTCATGAGCCAGGTCCCGGCCACGACTTCGAGGCTCACCTCATCGATATCGTCGATGACAAAGAGTTGAGAAAAGAGAGAACCAAGACGTAGATCCGCCAAGTCAAGCATCTGATTACGCACAAGTTCGAGACTCTCCGTCAATCGGTTCATAGCGAGCTCCGTAACATCTGCACGTGCGCTCCAATTCCTTCGATCACAAACTCAGCTCCAAGGGCGACAAAACCATGGCGCTCATACAGGCTACGCGCCCCGACACGCGCAAGACACCAGATCAGTTGACACTCCCCCGCTCCGGACCCCGTAGACGAGATCTCATCGGTCCAAGCATGTGAAACCTCTAGCAGCCGCTCCAAGATCGCAGCCCCAATCCCTTGTCCTCTGAAATCGGCCTCAACCGCCATGCCACGAAGTCGTAGCGCAGGGCGATCCCCGATCGCCTCCGGTATGAGGCTACCAACACCAACCACCTGGCCACTGAGTCTTGCAACAGCATGCACTGATTTGCTATTCTCATCTCCTGGGAAGTGTGCCGTTGCCGGATCCATACCCGCCCGGAGGATGCGGGCACGCACGTCAAGCACCTCGGCAGTGATCTCACCGACTTCGATCGAAAGCTCGTCATCTCTTTTCATGGCCTGGATTCATGATCTAACCTCATTGCCGAAGTGCTCTTGCAAGCAGCACGATCGGGTGAACCACCTCGACTCGATCACCAAGGAGCGTCTGTAGCTGTATGGCACATCCAGGGTTCCCAGATAGGAGTAGATCAGCACCAGCATCAAGAATTGCATCCCGCTTTGCCTCTCCCACCTGACGCGCTAGTTCAGGTTGTGCCAATGAGTAGAGGCCACCCGCACCACAGCAATTAGGGCCTCCAACACTGCGTAGATCGATATCTGGAATCCGACGAATCACGGACGATGGTGCTGAACCAACGGCTTGTGCAAATTTCAAGTGGCATGGGTCGTGATAGAGGACTTGACGTGGCATCGACTTATAATCGGCGATGCTCTCCATTCGATCAAGATACTCCAAGACATCGGCAACTCGAGAGGAGAATCTCTCCACCTCTTGCTCGTGCCCGAGGAGCTCCGGATAGTCCTTCATCATCGCGCCACAGCCGGCTGAGTTGGTTATGACCGCATCGACGCCGGTCACGTCGAGGGCCTCGATCACGGCACGAGCCGAGCGCTGCGCGCCAGCTCGTTGACCAGCGTGAGAGGCTAGAGCGCCGCAGCAACCCTGATCCTTGGGAACGATAACCGAGATACCCTCGGCGTTCAAGACCTCGACAGTCGCATCATTGACATCCTTGAAGAGCACTGACGCGATGCACCCGGTGAGCAAGACCACCCGAGCTCGCTCGTTGGGTACCAACGACGTAAAGACCTGCGGTGACGCTTGCGGAGCAATCACCGTAGCTTGTCGTACGAGTGCCCGAGACCTTGGTAGACGAGAGGGCAAGCGAGATAGTAGCGAAGAGCGGTCTAGCACACGAGCTACCCCCTGGGCAGGTGCAACGAGTCGGGCCAACCGATGTGCGCGTGCAAAGCCAGTCGTCATCACCGATCTAGCAAGAAGTTCTCGCTTTGGGCGACGGACATTTACGACACGACGAGCTATATCGATCAGCTCATCGTAGCGCACCCCGGATGGGCAGGCCGGAACACAGGCTTCACACCCGATACATCTATCAATATGGACACGCAGAACGTCTGATACACTCCCAGAACGCGCCGCCTCGGCAAGTAGCCATATTCGTCCCCGCGGCGAATCGTTCTCCATCCCGGTAACGGCGTAGGTAGGGCATGCAGCCAAACAAAACCCACAGTGCACACAGGCAGAGCTGAGCTGGGTGATGGCTGCAAAATCGCTGGCTTGATCGTTGCTAACCGTCTTCAATACGAGAACCTCCCGGTTGGGTCGAGCGCCACAGAAATTCGATCCACCAACCCAGATCTAGGCGTCGCCACCATTGAAAGATGACTACCGTGTCCGACCTGCCCCAACGGACCGGTTGTACTATCCAGATGCGGGTCGACATCTTTCGGAAACGTATATAAACAGCGATCGTGCCTAGCGCGTAGCTCGACTCGGATATCCATATCGCTACCATCGGCTGCATCGAAGATGTTCGCTAGCTCACGAAGATGTTTCTCTGCGTCCGCGCCATCCACCGACACGTCCACCACCCCGGCCCCGACGTAGGCGACATACGCAACTAGCGACGACGCAAGCGAAGTGACGACCCTGGGTAACAGCTTCAACATCCGAGCACTACGGGTGGAGAACGCGAATACGAGGCCACCGTCGACCGGGAGCTGAAGGTCGGATAGGTGGTGCCAGCGCTCCTGCGATCCACGATCGTCGAGAATCTCGATACCGGAGATCGCCACGGCCGCTCTCAATCGCTCCACTCTTCGGTCGATCGCCGCCTCTCCCCCTTCGATTAGGCAGGACAAAAAACCCTCCGCAAAACTGAGCGCACTTACCTCGACCTTGGCCCGGGTGAGTACGGTGGCCACCTCTCGAATCTCGGCAACATCGATCGGAATCAGAAGCGTTCGCTGGCTCTCCGGTAGTGGGCGAGTCCGAAAAATCACCTCAGCTATGACACCAAAGCGTCCACGAGCACCAGTTAACAACTTTGCCAAGTCGTATCCGGCCACGTTCTTGATTACAGTGCCGCCACTGTGTGCAACTGTGCCATCGGCCAGCACCACCGTCATCCCAATGATCTGATCACGAACGCCCCCATAACGATGAAGAAGTCCTCCTCGTGCACCCGTAGCGACCACGCCACCCACCGTACCTGAACCAGGTGGATCCACCGCCACCCTTTGACCCGCCCGAGCCAGCTGATCCTGGAGCTGCCTCCAGGAGATGCCCGAACCGACCGAGACCGAGAAGTCGTCTACCCGATGCTCGATATCGACCAGACCGAGGGTACTCACCACGGCATGGTCCTCGCCTGCTACCAAGCTGTTAGTAGACATGCCACGAACTAGCACGTGGCGATCTCGATCGAGTTGGCTAAGCCACTCAGCAAGCTCCTCAACCGTAGCTGGTGTCACCACATCGGTTACCATCTCTCACCCAACCCAGCCTGCTCTAGTGGATGTGGTTGGTAACGTCCAGGACGCTCACCACAGAGTCTTGGGGTCGGCAACAACTTGCCCCTGTTGCACAATCCCTTCGGATCAAACGCACTTCGCAGCCGTGAAAAGGTGTCTAAATCACTATCTGAGAACATATCCGGCATGTGACAGACCTTGTCGACGCCTATGCCATGTTCGCCAGTCAACGATCCGCCCTCATCAAGGCAGAGGGTCAAGATTTTCGCAGCGACCTCCTCAGCCATCTCCTCCTGCCCCTCAATCGCCGGATCATAGGTCACGAGTGGGTGCAGATTACCGTCGCCAGCATGAAACACGTTGAGGATCGCGAGGCCTGACTCCTTGCTCAGTCTGCCGATCCGTTCGAGTACGCGCGGTAACGCGGAGCGCGGCACAACACCATCTTGGACGATGTAGGCCGGCGCAACCCTGCCAGCAGCGGCAAAAGCAGCCTTTCTGGCTAGCCACATCAGGGCACGTTCATCCTCGTTCATCGCCTCCCAGACGTGCAACGAGCCGTGCAAACTCATCACCTTGCGCACCGCTTGAAACTCATCGGCAACCTCGTCGGACTCACCATCTAGCTCTAGCAGTAGGCAGCTCTCGGCTGAGGTGTCGAGACCAGCCCCAGTCGCAAGCTCACATGCGACTATTGCGAGGTGATCCATCATCTCGATAGCAGCAGGGGTGATACCACGAGCGACGACATCACTCACGGCGCGAGCAGCGGCGTCGACCGAATCAAAGTAGGCCACCAGCGTACGACGGATCTCGGGCAGCGGCATCAGCCGACAGACGACTCTAGTCACGATCCCGAGTGTCCCCTCAGAGCCGATCACCACTCCCCGAAGGTCGGGTCCGGGTCCATCCATACCTTCACTACCCAGCCATACAAGCTCCCCAGTCGGCAACAAAACCTCCACTGCCAGCACGTGATTAGTGGTAAAACCATACTTGAAGCAGTGTGCACCCCCGGAGTTCTCAGCTACGTTACCACCGATGCTACAAGCGATCTGAGAGGATGGATCAGGAGCAAAATAGAGACCATAGCCCAAGACGGCCTTGGAGAGGTCGAGGTTTACCACTCCTGGCTCGACGACAGCAATCTGTGAAAACGGATCCACCTCGAGAATGTTGTTGAGCCTGGTCGTCACCACCAGCACCCCCTCCTCGTCAGGAAGGGCTCCACCGGAAAGGCCAGTACCTGACCCTCTGGCTACCCAGGGAAGATTGGAATCTATCACGGCGCGCACCGCCGCCACCAGCTCTTCGCGATCCGCCGGTACCACCACTATCTGAGGTACGGCACGATGGCTGGTGAGCCCATCACAGCTATAGGCTCCACGCTCAACGTCATCTAAGATGAGTGACGTCGGGCCGACAACGGTGCGGAGCCTTTCGACGAGGATGTCGATCTGCGAAATCGTCACGTTACATCACCCCTCTCTCCAGGCCCTCGCCTGTTGAGACGGCCCTAACAGCAAGTATAGAACGGAAGGAATTCTCAATGAAGGCCATGATCACAGGTGCCAGCTCCGGAATCGGCGAGGCGATCGCCGTCACACTCCACAAACTGGGATACGAACTTCTTATAACCGGTCGCCGCGAGCAACGCCTAAACGACCTCGCGCATCGCCTCGGCGACGAACGTATTACGGTCCAAGTCCTCGACATCACAGATTCGCAGGCGATAAAGGAGGTCGCCGACGAGGCTGGTGTAGTTGATGTCCTGATCAACAACGCGGGTGGAGCCCTCGGGTTAGCGAGTGCCCAGGAGTCGGAGCTCTCCGACTGGCTCACCATGATCGCAACCAACGTGACCGGACTAACGGTGCTTACCCATGCGATCCTGCCACAGATGGTCGAGCGTCACCAAGGCACGATCATCAACCTTGGATCGGTAGCCGGTGAGTTCCCTTATCCGGGTGGAAATGTCTATGGTGCCGCCAAGGCATTCGTCCGTCAATTCAGTCTCAACCTCAAAGCCGACCTTGCCGGTACCGGGGTGCGAGTGACCAACATCGAGCCAGGTATGGTCGGAGACACCGAGTTCTCGTTGGTTCGCTTCGACAATGATGCCGATCGCGCCGCCAGCGTCTACGACGGGATGCAAGCACTCAAGCCCGAGGATATCGCCAATCTCGTCGGCTATATAGTCACACTCCCGAGTCACGTGAACATAAACACCGTATCGCTAATGCCCGTCGACCAAGGGTTTGGAGCCTTCAACGTATCACGCCACTGATCGTTGGAGCGATAGCTCCACTGACAGATGGACCGCGATGTCACACCCAGGCACCAGACTCATGATTACAGAACCGTGAGCGGAGTGCAACGGAGTCACTTAGACAAGGAGGGGCTGATGGAGAGGGTCTACCTGCATCGTGATCATCAGGCGGAGTGGATCGCAACCATGCACGGGAATCGCACCCCAGACGGCGTCATCACTGCGCATGAGGATCCAAGGTTGATAAGCACCAGCCTTGCTGATCGCCTCAGCACCGAAGCCCAGCAAGCGGCGACGCTCTGTGACGCCGCTACTCTCGCCCATGGTGGCGGAGATCGACCGCAGCCAGAGGAGCCCGACCACTATCGCACCTGTTTTGAGCGTGATCGGGATCGCATTCTCCACTCGAGCGCTTTTCGAAGGCTCGCAGGCAAGACCCAGGTATTCATCTTCCCCGCCGACCACCAACGCACTCGACTCACACACGCCTTAGAGGTGGCGCAGGTTGGGTCCGCCATCGCTCGTCGACTTCGCCTCAACGTCGACCTCACCGAGGCGATCGCCCTCGGGCACGATTGCGGGCACGGACCAGGAGGACATGCGAGCGAAGTCGCTCTCGAACCGTTTCTGTCCGAGGGATTCGATCACGCACCGTGGGGAGCTTTCGTCACCTTAGCCCCGCTAAATCTCTGTTTAGAGACCACCGACGGCATCGCCAACCACTCTTGGTCGCGGCCACGGCCGATAACTCCTGAGGCCGAGATCGTCGCTCTCGCCGACCGGATCGCGTATTCAGCCCATGACCTAGAGGATGCGATCGGTGCAGGTCTGCTCGCGCGTGAAGCCATCCCAACAGATCTCACCAGCCTGATAGGTTCGCACCGCAACCGCCAGCTCGACTACTTCATAACCGACGTCATAGAGACCACGATTGTGGCCGGCACGATTGGGCTCAGCCTCGAGGCAGGTGAGGCACTTGCTGCCCTTCGATCCTTTAACTACACCCATATCTACACCACCGACGCCTCTGAAGCACAGAGTCGGGCTGTCATCTCTCTGCTCCGGTCGCTAACCGAGTATCTCATCGACCATCCAGCTTCATTACCGCAACGCGAGGAGGAGATATCGATCGAACGCCAGGTGGTGGCTTACGTAGCAGGGATGACCGACCGCTTTGCCTTTCAACTCGCCCACGAACTCCTTGACTGGCCAGTGAACCGACTCCCAATGGGGATCGACCTTCGAGGTTAGCTCTAGCCAAAACAAGGTAGCCATCGCCTCCAAATCGCGACAGGCCTCCTTGGAGTAAACCAGTCCAACCGAGTCGAACAAACAAGTCCTCCATCATCATTATCGAACAATCGATCCATTAACATTTGGGATACGAGCACCTGAGCTCGCTGGCACCATCTTGTGTCGTTGGTTTTGTGTGTCGTTGGTTTTGTGCCGTGACCGAGGGGGACTCGTATGCATTCGTTTCAAGATCCGCTACGGCGTGGGGCTCGAGTAGCCCCGAACAAGGTCGCCGTTATCTGCGGAGAGGATCGCCTCACCTTCAGAGAACTCGAGACAAGGATCCACAAACTCAGCGCTGTACTCCAAGGATTTGATCTCTCGCCAGGTGATCGCGTCGCTATCATCGCCAACAACTGCCATCGTTACATCGAGGTCTACCTCGCCGTCCCCTCCAACGGCCTGGTACTCGTGCCGCTGAGTACACGTTCGACCATCGCCGAGATAGCCTTTGCGCTCTCAGATGCCGATGTACGCGTGGTCATCACCGACCGCAAGCTCGACTCGATCGGCACCTCAGTCGCTCATGTGATCACAATCCCTGATGAGTATGAGGAGGCGCTTGGGCAGGCGAGTCCAATCGACTACCTCGACCAGCCAAATGAAGAGACGTTGGCCGGGTTGTTCTATACCGGAGGGACCACTGGAAGGTCCAAAGGAGTGATGCTCACGCATGGGAACCTGCTCGCCAACGCCTGGACGGCCATCGCCTGGGCTCACCTCTCCGAGGAGGATCGCTGGCTGGTGATGGCGCCTATGTTTCACGCCGCCGGGACCTGTCTTGTGATCGCGTCCATCTGGCTCACCGCCACTCAGATCGTGCTCGGAACCTTTGCCCCCAAAGAGGCGCTAGATATCATAGAACGTGAACGCGCTACCGGCACTCTCGCGGTGCCGACCATGATGCTCGCGATCAATGATGTCATGGCGACCTCACCTCGCGACGTCTCCTCGCTTCGACTACTAAGTCACGGTGCATCACCTGCTCCTATCGAGATTCTGAAGCAATCGCATCATCACTTTCCAACTGCCGAGATGCTCCATCTCTACGGAACCACCGAGAGCTCACCGATCGCCTCTATCTTCGCTCACGAAGAGCGGCACCTTGCAGATGCCAAAGCAGGATCGATCGGCGTTCCTGCAGTCGGAGTTGACCTCGCGGTTCTCGACCCAGATGACAACGAACTCGGCGCAGGCGAAGTCGGTGAGATAGCCATCCGTGGAAACAACGTCATGAAGGGTTACTGGAACCTCCCTGAGGAGTCCGAACGCGCGCTCCGGTCCGGATGGTACCACACCGGAGATCTCGGGATGGTCGACAACGATGGCTACTTCTTCCTGATCGACCGACTCAAAGACATGGTCATCACTGGCGGTGAGAATGTCTACACCATCGAGGTAGAGGACGCACTTTATCGGCATCCAAAGGTGCAGGAGGCCGCGGTCTTTGGGGTGCCAGATCCTAAGTGGGGTGAGGCTGTCCACGCCGTGGTCGTGCCTCGTGAAGATGTAACGCCGGGGGAGATTATCGCCTTTTTACGGACACAACTTGCCGGTTACAAGCTTCCTAAACAGATCGACTTGCGCCAGAGTCCACTCCCAAAGTCCGGTGCTGGAAAGATCTTGAAACGTGACCTGCGCGAGCCGTTTTGGAGCGGTCACACAACCCGAATCGGCAACTAGTGTGACCCTGGTGACGCCAACCGGAACTCTAGCGCATCATCTGAAAGGGAGCGAGCTGTGAACTTTGTAGGGAGCGATCTTCTCACAGTGGACCAGCTCTCGAGGGACGACCTTGAGCAGATCATGAGTGTTGCGCGCCGTATGGAGCCGATCGCGCGCCGCGAGAAGGTTACCCGTGTTCTCGAAGGCGCCGTACTAGCGAGCCTCTTTCTGGAGGCAAGTACGAGGACGCGCCTTAGCTTCGGGAGTGCGTTTTCACGCCTCGGTGGTGCGGTGCGTGAGACCGTCGGCCTGACCTTCTCCTCGATGGCCAAGGGGGAGTCGATAGCAGACACCGCCCGTGTGATCAGCGGGTACGCCGACATCATGACTATCCGCCACCCTGAAGCGGGATCGGTAGCCCAGTTTGCCAAGGCATCTCTGGTGCCGGTGATCAACGCAGGGGATGGTGCCGCTGAGCACCCAACTCAGGCCCTCCTAGACATCTACACCATCGAAGAGGAGTTTGCCGCCCGCGACAAGCAACTCGACGGCGCCCATGTGCTCTTCGTCGGCGACCTCAAGTATGGACGCACAGTCCACTCACTTTTGAAACTCCTCAGCCTCTACGAGTCGATGACCTTCACCCTCCTGGCACCAGATCTGCTCTCGATGCCCACCTCGATTGTCGAGTTGGTCGAGTCACGCGGGCATAAGGTAGTCGAATACGACAGTATGCCGACCGAACCCGACCGTGTAGACGTGATCTACGCCACACGGATTCAGCGGGAACGGCTCCAGGGAGAGCAGATCGAGGGCTATAGCCACGACTTCCATGTCAACACCGCCTTCGTCGAGCATGTCGGCGACTCCTCGACGATCGTGATGCACCCATTGCCTCGAGATTCGACCCCATCATCGAATGACCTCAGCACCGATCTAGATGCCGATCCTCGTTTGGCAATCTTCCGTCAAACCGACCGCGGAATACCGATAAGAATGGCGCTGTTTGCGCTCATCCTTGGGGTCGCTGACTCGATTGAGTCGACCTATCGGGACCCACTATGGCATACCACTACCTAACTGGCCATCACTTAGGGCAAGCGGCTAGCAATAGCACGTCCCTGAACACGATCTCACCCTCCACCTACCGGGTCAAACGAGGTCACAATCGTTCACCCAGACGCTGGTTGCTATCACTGATCGCTTCTGCAGTCATGCTCAGCGCGTGCTCCACCGCTACAGCGAGCCAATCTGGGGGCACAGGTACAAAAAGGGGCACGACGGTTGCACCACCACACTTGGTGGTGACCACTGGCCCAAAGCACACAAGGGTATTTCACAACGTCTTTGATCCAAGCGTCATAGACGCCTCGTCCGGGATCTACCTTGGATGGGTCTTCGCACACCCTGGCAGTGCACAGAGTAGATCAGCAGTCGTACGAATCGACCGAGCAAACGCCAAAGTGCTCTCGACCAACGTACTCGCTGGCAGCATCGAAGCTGGAGTCGCAACCAACCGACATCTGTGGATCACGTCATCTAACGCGCCGAGTAAGGCCATCCTTTATGAGTTCAACGCCGACAACCTAACCCTAACGAGAACTATACCTCTTATCGGTACAGATCCAGGAACCTCTATGGCCACCACCAACAGCTACCTCTGGGTCTCAGAAGGTGACCAGCTACTCCGGATCGACCGCCGTGATGCCAACCTTCGCAAGCAGGTCAAACTCACAGCTGCCTTCTCAGCCACCGTGTCCACCGACACTCAAGATCACCTTTTAGTGGTGGCTATCGCCAACCGAGGTGGTCAGGGACGGATCGAGATTCGTTCTGGCGCCAACGCAAATCTCATCGGCACAAGCGCATCGCTCAACGGAGTTTTTGCCCCGCGTACAGCAGCTGTCGGTAAAAACATATGGATAAGCGAGGCGACCGGCAATATGGGTTACGTCAGCCGCTATCGCCTCAGAGGACTCACCCCAACCGTCGCTGGTTGCCCTTCGTCTCTACTCACCAACAGCCCAACCTGTATCCTCGGCTCCAACGGCCTTCAGGTCAACGCATCGCATCAACTGATCTTTCTCTCACAGGTTGCTGGTGGTGGTGCACGTAACGCGTGTATAGATCCCAGCAACGGCAGCATCGTCGCGCAACTTCCGCTCGCACCCACCGATCAACTACTGACCATCGGACACTCACACCTGTTTGTGATGACTCAGACCAGAAGGGAGAACGTGGTCGAGCTACCGATACCAAGTGCCTGTCTGGGTGGTTGAGGCCGCCCTCTACCACAAGTTCAACTAGTCAACCCTCTTGAACACAGCGGCGATGCCCTGACCAACTCCGATACACATCGTTACCAGTGCAAGATCAAGGTCGCGCTCACCCAGCTCAGTCGTAGCGGTAAGCGCCAGACGAGCGCCGCTCGCCCCAAGTGGATGCCCCAAGGCGATGGCGCCACCGTTGGGGTTCACAAAGTCGGCATCATCTGGAAGACCAAGTTGACGAAGGCAGGCGAGCGACTGAGCGGCGAAGGCTTCGTTGAGCTCTATGACGCCAAAATCAGTAATCCGTAGATTCAAACGATCCATAACCCGGCGCGAGGCCGGCACGGGTCCTATGCCCATGATCCGTGGAGGGACGCCAGCGGTTGCTCCCGCCATCACCTCCGCCACCGGAGTCAACGAATAGCGCTCCACAGCCCGTTCACTAGCGACCAAGACAGCGGCGGCGCCATCATTGAGCCCACTCGCATTTCCGGCCGTCACTGTACCCCCGTTACGGAAGGCAGGTTTGAGCTCTGCGAGCTTGTCCAACGAGGTCAACCGAGGATGCTCATCACGATCGACAACCTTTGTTTCGCGTCTGCTCTGCACCTCGACCGAGACGATCTCCCGCCCTAGGCGACCATTCTCCTGTGCTTTGGCGGCTCTCTCCTGTGAGCGCATAGCGAAGGCGTCCTGATCATCTCGAGATATCGAAAACTCCTGAGCGACGTTCTCGGCGGTCTCCCCCATCGAGTCTACGCCGAACTCCTCACGCATACGAGTGTTGACAAAACGCCATCCGAGCGTGGTATCAAAGACCTCCATGGCGCGGTCGTAGGCGCTCGCAGCCTTTGGCATTACAAACGGTGCTCTCGACATACCCTCGACTCCACCGGCGATGACGATCTCCCCATCTCCACTCTTGATCAGGCGCGAGGCCGTCATTATCGCCTCAAGTCCGGATCCACAGAGCCGGTTCACGGTCACACCTGGGGTCTCGACCCCCAAACCAGCGAGTAAGCCCGCCATCCGGGCGACGTTGCGATTGTCCTCACCTGCCTGATTGGCACATCCAAGAATGACCTCATCGACATGTCCAGCCACCGACGGAAAGCGCCCCATGAGCTCAGCTAGCACCCGTGCTGCGAGGTCGTCAGTACGCACAGAGGCGAGTACGCCTCCATAGCGCCCGAACGGAGTTCGAACTCCCCCGACAAGATAGGCCTTTGGCATCCTCACTCCTCCTCTAGAACCGGCTGTCCCAATGATCGAGATCGACCATGGAAGATAGCAATAGTCTCGCCCTCACGTTCGATCGTAATGTCGTAGAGCCCATTCCTCCCAAACCGAGTCAGCTCCCTCGCTATCGCGACCAGCCGATCGCCACGGTAGACAGGGGCGATGAACTCCACAGCTGCACTCTGAGCCACGGTCACCAAGTTGTAGGTGTTGCAAGCAAATGCGAAGGCGGTATCAGCGAGCAAGAAAATATAGCCACCATGACATATCCTGTGACCATTCACCATGGTATCGGTGATCTCCATCGTCAGGCTGGCGCTACCTGGAGCAACACGTACGAGCTCAATCCCAAGGGACTGAGACGCAAGATCACGTGCGTACATCGCGCGAGCACACGCCTCAGCGAGCTCCTGTTCAGTCATTGCCCAACCTCAATAGCCCTCATCGCTACCACTCCAGTCATTCCCGCGAGAACAAACTCGGTCACCAACTTCGCATACTCCACCAGATCGATCCTGCCAGGTCCTTCACGGAACCAGCGAGCATGCCAGTTGAGGATGCCAAACGTCGACATGGTGAGAGCCTTGATCGTCGATACCTCTAGCCCTGCCCCAAGCTGGCCAAGCAGCTCCTCCATCACCCGGACAGTAAGAATGGGTACGCCAGCTGTTTTGCATGCCAATACCTCTATTAGGGATAGACATGCAAAGATAGTTGGTGGCTAGCTGCCCCTGGTGGCTTGACCCTCACCCGGACCGACGTAATTGTCATTGTCTTGACTCGTCAGCCATCAGGGGTAGTTGGCCAGAGGCATCAGCCTCAGCCGACAACGTGACCTCATGAGAGCACGGCATATGGCCCCGTTACTGTCTTGTCCGTCGCCGACCAAGAGCTGATGCCGATCCTAACCAATGGAAAGGAGTCAGTATGAATGTTACTTCGTTGGGGGAAGGACAGGTAGCTGGCGGGGTCGATACCCATCAAGACCTGCATGTGGCCGCGGTTGTCGATCACACCGGAAAGGTGCTTGGTACCAAGAGCTTTCCCACCACCCGTCACGGTTATCTGTCACTCATTACTTGGATGCGTTCTCTTGGTGATGTCGCTCGAGTGGGTGTCGAATGCACGGGCAGCTACGGAGCTGGCCTTACCAGGTACCTTGGGGCCGCGAACATCCCCACGCTTGAGGTCACCCGACCGGACAAGTCCCTTCGTAGAGCACAGGGCAAGAGTGATGATTACGACGCCATCGCAGCAGCCCTCGCTGCCCTCTATGGGCAGCGCGTCCAGGTGGCCAAGGATCGAAGTGGGCAGGTAGAAGCCCTTCGTGTGCTGCGCACGACCCGAAAGACCGCAATCAAGTGTCGCAGGGCCACCCTACAGGAGTTGCACAATACGATCGTGGCGGCATCCGATAAGATCCGCGAGCAATATCGAGGTGAGACCCGGATGCACCTGTTGCGCAAGCTTGCGACCTCCCGCCCAACCAGAGAGAGTTTCCGCGATCCCGACATCGCAACCCAGATCGCGCTCAAATCACTGGCCAAGCGTGTGCTTGAGCTCAATGACGAGATCGCAGATCTCGATGAACTCATCGAGAAGCTGGTGAAGGAGTTAGCAGGACCACTGCTCGAACTTCCCGGCATGGGAGTAGATAGTGCTGGTGAGTTCTTGGTGGCCGCGGGTGACAATCCAGAGCGTCTCGGTTCAGAAGCCAGCTTTGCGATGATGTGTGGAGCTTGTCCCATCCCTGCATCCTCGGGTAAGACCAACCGTCACCGACTCAATCGTGGGGGAAACCGTCAGGCGAATTCCGCGTTACACATCGTAGTTCTTTCCCGCATCCGAATGGACGAACGAACCCAGGCCTACGTGACCCGTCGTTTGGCGGAGGGCCTCTCAAAACGAGAAGTAATGAGGTGCTTGAAGCGCTATGTTGCCAGAGAGGTGTATCACGTTTTGGTCAATCACAAGGTGGCTGCCTAGGTTTCTCCATCGAGGCCCGCTAACATTCAAACGACTTACTCTCTCGACTTGACAAACATGAGAGCGTCAAGACCAAGGTAGCAAACCTACGAGAAGGGGCAGAGGGTTTTGACTTCCTAGGGTTTCACCATCGCATGGTGAAGTCCTGGAAGAGACAAGGTCGTTACTATCTCAACAAATGGCCCTCGCCTAGAGCTATGGCATCGATCAGATCCAAAGTTAGGGATCTGACCCAGCCACGGCAGGTAGGGCGTCCATTTGAAGCAGTAGTCGAACAACTCAACCCGGTACTTCGTGGTTGGGGCACCTACTTCTGTCAGGGTAACTCCTCCAAGAAGTTCGGAGCAATCGACTCCTACGTACACGAGAGAATGGCGAAGTTAGCCTCCAGGAAGTACGGCCTATCCGGTTTCAACTGGATCGACCGCTTCACCTGGGAGTGGCTAGGGAACCTTGGTATCTACCGACTCAGTGGAACCATACGCTATCCAACTGCGCATGCCTGAGAATGAACGGTGTCTCCAAAGCCGTGTGCGGGCGAACCGCATGCACGGTTTGATAGGGGGTCGCTGGGGAGGCTGACTCCAATCGTGGGGGCTGCTGATCCTGGGCCGGTGGGCTGGAAGATGCCACCACAATGGCCTGGTCGGGATCTCAACCGCGATCGGACGATGCTCAACCAGTGGCCTGCCTTACCGACACTTCAGGCCGTCCAGCTTCTCGATCCCTGCCGTCCGCCTGATCTGCTGAGGTTACCTTTGGCATAAAGACACTTGTTCCGACCGGATGGCAATCCCTGTCCGTCCTCGGCGCTTGGCTACAGCGGTGATGGATCCACTGTTTCTAGCGAAGCAATTGCACGCTTCCAGTTGTTCAGCACCAAGCTCTCGGTGTGATCAACCTCATTAGCGGGTACGGCCTTTGAAAACAGGAAACCTTGCCCTAATTCACATCCGAGAGACTGCAACGCTCCAAGCTGACTAGGGGTCTCTATGCCTTCGGCTATGACGCTTATCTTGAGGACCTGGCAGAGGGAGATAATGGCTTCAAGTGATCGCTGTACGTATGGGCTCTTGACGGTGGGACTTACGAAACTGCGATCGATCTTGATGATCTTGGGGTGTAGTTTCGCAAGATAGGAGAGAGAGGAGTATCCGGTCCCAAAGTCGTCCAAAGCGAGTAAAATTCCTAACTCATCGAGACTTGTGATTACTCGTCTTGCAGATTCGATGTCAAGGAGTGCGGCACTCTCGGTGATTTCGATTACTAGGCATTCGGGAGGAAAGTCGTAGGTTTTTAGCGCACTCTCTACCATAGGCAATAGATCGGGGTCATGAAAATGACGGGCCGATAGATTGATACCTACATACGGTGGCGTGATTCCGACTCCCTTCCGAGGCCATGCCGAAGCTGTGGCAAGACTCTGCATGAGTGCAAACTGGCCGAGCTTCAGTATCAGGTCGTTCTGTTCTGCCAAAGGTATAAAGGTATCCGGCGAGATCCACCCATGCTCTGGGTGTCTCCATCGCATCAGTGACTCCCACCCGACAATTTTCCCGTTGCCGATGTTGACTATGGGTTGGTAATACATTTTGAGTTCGCCGTTTGATATAGCCGGTACGAGATCTTGTGCGATTCGGAAGTTTGTAGCTGCTCGTTCGCCCATGTCGGCTGTATACAACACATACCTCGCCTTGCCTTCGCGTTTGGCTTCGTACATGGCTGTATCGGCAGCTCGGATGAGTTCGATGGCGCTTCGATCACCAGGGGGACCCCAGGCAACCACTCCCACGCTCGCGCTACGTTGGATGGTTAAATTATCGATCGTAAACGGTGCAGATAGGGCCTCCAGAAGTCGTGCTGCCAAGAGTTCGGCATCCGAGAGCTCGCTGAGATCCTCCGCCAGGTAGACGAACTCATCGCCGGCAAGACGGCAGAGGCTGTCTGAGGATCGCAGCGTTCCTCTGAGTCGATCCGAGAGCGCCACCAAGATTTGATCCCCTATATGGTGTCCATGGGTGTCGTTGATTCCCTTGAAGTCATCAAGGTCGAATAAGAGCAGGGCGTTGACGCCCCCTTGGCGGTTGATCCTCTGCTGGGCGTGCGCTATGCGATCCATAAGCGCGATGCGATTAGGAAGGCCGGTAAGGGAATCATGTAGTGCCTGGTGGGAAAGCTGTTCTGTAAGAGTTCGCTCAGCGGTGATATCCCTCACCGAAGTAATGGTACATAATGGCTTGTCGTCTTCGTCTCGTACAGTCGATCGAGCCACCTCTACATAGATGATTTTTCCGCTCCTGTGTCGATAGCGCCTTACATTCTGGGTAGAGGATCCGCCATTGGATAACACTCTCTGCCGATCGGTCGCCGCCATCTCGGCATCTTCTGGATAGAGGAAGAGGGAAGAACCATTGGCAGCGAGCTCTTCGACGTTGAAGCCGACGATCCGGCAAAATGCGTCATTGGCATCGATGAAACGTCCATCGTGGTTGTGAAGCACCATGCCTGCCATGTTGTTTTCGAAAGCCAGCCGAAATCGCATTTCACTTTCGGTGACCGTTCTAGCCGCCTCTATCTCTGCAGTGAGATCACGAATGGATGCAATCACGTAACGTGGTGCACCTGTTCGATCCTTTGCGAGTGACCTCGCAATCTCAACGTAGATTACATCGCCGTTTTTTCTGAGAAGGCGTTTTGTGTAGTGCACTTGAACTAGCTTGCCAGCAGCGAGATCTTGATTTAGGTCTGCTGCGATAGCTTGATCGTTGACGTGGGTGTAGGCGAGAAAACTAGTTCCTGTCAGCTCGTCGGCAGTTCTGTCTAGCAACCGGCAGGCCGATGGGTTGACCCTTAGCAGATAACCATCCATATCAACGACTGCCATCGCCGTTGGATTGTCGTCAAATGCGAGTCGGAATCGCTGTTCCTCCTCTGCCATCGCCTCCGTTATCTCCTCCATGTGAATGATGGAGTTGGACCTGGCAACGGCGACACCAGTCAGGATGGCGATGGCGATCGCCATCACGTAGATACTCCAGGCCCCCCAGAGCTCTGTTGTGGTATGCGGAAGTAAGAGGTCGGCCGGCAGCATCAGCATGATGCCAACTATTGCGGAACCTAGAGCTCCTGCAATTCCAGCCGTGATTCCGGCATAGACGACGGGGATAAGCAGTGGAAGGATCCAGACGAAGCCTGGGATTGGTGAAGAGCCGTGGCTATTAGCAATATCTCCGATGAGATGGAGGATGCCCACGATCAACACCAAAACCTGCGCTACCCAAAACTGTCGATTTGTCCACGGTGGGTGCGCGAGAGCAACTACAACCTCTTTGGCTGACGGTTGGTGGGCCGCATGAGGATGGTTGGTTTTAATCATGCTCATCCTCCGGCTGCTCGAACTTAAGAGCCACCGACGCTCGTATCGTTGGCAATGACCTAGGTTGCGTGCGACCTCAATTCGCCAGTAGTCAATAACGCATGCCTAGCGTACATGACGGTGCGTGTCTCTTCACTATGAAGATCGACTCCAACGGAGGATTCCTTGAGCCTCTTTGCTCTCTTCAATCGACGAGCTGTGTCTAGTTGATGTTGCCTCCAGCTCCATGCTTTAGCTGCATTGCTCCTCGGTCGGGAGTTGAACACACGAGCTTTGCGTGACAGATAATAGCTTTAGCGATGCATCCAAACATCAGAGATGAAAATGTAGTACTGTACTGGGTTCGATGGCTGCGATGTAATCGTATGTGACGCCGTGCCGCGGTAGTTGTGACGCCCCCTGGTTTGCCATGGAGTCCGTCTACGGTTGGAGTCGATTGGCGAGGAACGCAAGTGACAGCGGATAGCGATAGTCAATACCCCCGTGCTTCCCATCAAAGAGTTCGAAGGCGACATCGTGTACGCCTATCGCCGCAAGTTCATCCACGACGGCTTGAGCCCCAAGATCGAGATAGTATTCGTCGTTCCTCCCAGCGTCCAGCCAGATCCCCTTTAAACCCTGGAGCGCGGTTGCGTGCCGACGTACCATTCGCACCGGATCCCACTCTAACCATTGGGCCCAAACGTCATCGAGCAGGCGGCCGCTTCTGGTGTCGAATGGGAGTACTGGACGGCTATTTTTGTCGGGGGAAAAACAGGCAGCGACTCCGTAAAGCCCTAGCAAGGTCATGTCCGCTGGATGAGAGAATGCTGGTCGCTTTCTAAAATCATTCCACCAAATCTCGGGTGATCCATCCCAATTGCGAAGGAGACGAGCTGCCTCACCGAAGCTAGCACCGTAACAGAGTTCGTAGAGGGAGTCACCAGCATGTGACGCAAGAGCGCCAAACACGTCTGGGCGCAGCATTGGCGTGATCATGGCACCAAAGCCGCCACTTGATTTGCCTTGGATGCCTCGATGAGCCGGGTCGTTGAGGGTTCTATAGTGGTTGTCGACAAAGGACACGACGTCTTCACATAGGTAGGTGTGGTACCTCCCGGTTCCGATGGAATCTACGTATTGAGAGCCACCGTAGGTAGTCCACGCATCGACGTAGACGACCAGACATGGAGGCGTGTCAGTGTTCGCGAAAAGATCGTCAACCACCTTTGGGTAGAGCGGTTTGAAGGGGCTACGATTCCACCACATTGCTACCTGTCCTGTGTACCCCTGGATGACGTAGATACTCGGGTAGCGTCGATCCAAATCGTCGTCGTATCCGGGTGGGGTGTAGACGACCAGGGGACGCGCAGCGGCATCACCCAGCGGGTTGCCCCTTAACGCATCTGATTCGATGATGTGCTCATTGATTGTGCCGATGTAGGCCGTATCTACCCGATTATCCATGATGCTCACACTAGCACCTCGAAGTTGGGCGAATTTCCGAGACGGTGGATCTGCGTATCAAATTGGGACAGACGGCGGTTGTGCGGAATTGGGAACAGGATCTATCCAGCGCTAGAGTCAGAGAATTAACCAAATTGCGTGCTCGGATAGTTTGCGGAAGTGGGCGGCTTGAACTCGCGGATCTGCAAGCTAGTCAACTCAGGCCTGGTTATCATTCGATCTACTTGGGCTGCCAGGGGAGGAAGGAGCCATGTGTGAATTGCACAAATGTTGGTGAATCCGTTGCTGCGGCGGAAGGAGACAGGACTGCGAGATGACGGCGGATAGTAAAGGAGATGTTCCAGCGGTAGTTCGCCCGGCCGTACGGGTCATCTGTCTCGATACTGCCGAGCGAGTCCTATTGTTGCATTGGCGCGACCCGGTCGATGGGCGAACGTTTTGGGAGCCACCCGGTGGTGGCGTGGAGGCTGACGAGTCTGAACTCGACGCAGCCAAGAGGGAGTTGACGGAAGAGACTGGGTTGCCCACTGGAACGATTACTGGTCCTGTCGCGCGTTTGCGGCGAGACCACTTGTGGGCTGGACGCAGGTTGATCTCGGTAGAGCCCTTCTTTGTTGCGCGCGTTGGAGATGCTCAAGTGCGGCCTACCGCCCTCACGGACGAGGAGCAGACCACATTGTTAGGCTTTTGCTGGTGGACGCGTGAGAAGCTCGGCGACCAAGCGGTGGTAATTGAACCGGGCGAGTTGCTTGCACTGTTGGCCGAGCATGTCGGGGGTGGTTGGTTACCAAAAGATGGCGAGCAGCACTAGCATTGAGCGCAATGGCTGAGTCGGGTGCTCATGCTTGACCGGGCGAGACAGCGTGGTAACCGCCGAGTATTAAAACCTCGAGTCATCGACCTGGACTGAGGATTGTCTGTCGACATAGGGCATGTTTTTGCTGTGCTTCTTTCGGTGGTCGGAGCAAAGCCTCTGATAAGACCTTGGGTGGGTCTAGGTAGATCACTCCCCGATTGGGCAGTTTCCTCTGCAACTGGTTGCTCCAAGAGCATTGGTTATAGAGGTGCACACCTATCTATACTCGCGTCTATGAGTGAGTTCAATCACCTTTGCCAACCGGTTGGTTACCCTGTAGTCTCATGGGCTGGATCTCGACGCCCTCGTAGCGCGCCACTGGAGGGACGTTGGTGCCAAGTGGTGCCTCTCGATGCCAATCTCCATGGCGCCGACCTTTATAGTGCTTATGCTTTGGATCTCGATGATGGGCGATGGACGTATCTTCCTTACGGCCCGTTTGCGAACCTTGAAGAATATCGCGCGTGGGTTGACGATGTTGCTCATCGCGATGACCCTATGTTCTTCGCAATTATCAACAGCAGCGGTAAGGCGGTCGGTGTCGCTTCTTACCAACATATTGAACCGTTGAACGGTAGTATTGAGGTCGGACACATCTCCTTTAGCACTCTTTTGCAAGCTACTACTGCAGCCACCGAGGCGATGTACCTGATGATGCGTAACGCCTTTGAGGAGCTTGGTTACCGCCGCTACGAATGGAAGTGCGATTCATTGAACAAACCATCTCGATTGGCAGCCGAGAGACTTGGTTTTAGCTACGAGGGAACGTTCCGGCAGATGAGAGTGGTTAAGGGCCGGAACCGCGACACTGCTTGGTATTCAATCACTGATAGGGATTGGTCACTGTTGAAGCCTGTCTTTGAGCAATGGCTCGCGGCTTCGAACTTCGATGCTGGTGGACGTCAACGGCTCGCACTCTCTGGGCTCACGAAGGCGGCATTGACCAGTAGCCCGACCAACTAGTGTTTCGACGCCCATAACCCGAGCCTTGTGACGGTGATCAGCTGGAACGGTGTTTACGATCAGTCGACCAGGAGCACGATGACATCTCCGCTGGCAGGAGAGTTTTGACCTGACAACGAGACTCTGGGGTGTGTTGGACGCGTGGCAATCAGATGGCTCTGGGATCGTCGACTGAGTTAGCGCACGGCCCGGGATGTGATGAGGTCGCGGTACCAGAAGTAGCTCGACTTAGGCGTTCGTCGCGCCGTCGGGTAGTCGACATAGATAAGTCCGAATCGCTGCGAATATCCAAGTGCCCATTCGAAGTTGTCGAGAAGACTCCATACGTAGTAACCCTTAATGTCGACTCCAGCTGAGATCGCATCATGAACCGCCCTGATATGACCGTTTAAATACTCGATCCGCTCTGGATCAACCACTGTTGCATCTTGGCGCGCGTAGTCAGCGTTGGACATCCCGTTTTCGGTGATGTAGATCGGAATTTCTCCGTAACCTTCTCTGACCTTTATCAAGAGATCCGTGAAGGTCTTTGGCTCTATCTCCCATCCCATAAGCGACCGCGGAATCCCTGGCCGTCGAAGGTGTATCGCATTAGACGTGGTCTCAAGGAGGGTAGGCGCCTTTGTATTGTCGACATGGTATCCCATCGCTGCATGTTCGTGCAGACGTTCACGCGAACCGACAATGCTCGGGTGGTAGTAGTTGACACCAAGGAAATCGATTGGCCGCGAGATGATAGCCAGATCATCTCGTCTTATGTGGGCAACTGAATCTCCGTAGAGGTTGAGCATATCTGTTGGGTAGGCGGCCTTGAAGATCGGGTCGAGAAACATGCGGTTAGCGTTTCCCTCTACTAATCGTGCAGCTTGGATATCGAGTTCGTGTTCACTCGCTGGTGTGACATGAGCTAGATTGAGAGTGATCCCAACTTGTGCATCGGTGTCTCTGCGGATCACATCGACTGCTAACCCGTGCGCTAGCAGTAGGTGGTGGTTAGCACTTAGCGCGGCCGCTAAGTCGGTCTCACCTGGTGCGTGTTGGCCGGTTGCGTAGCCGAGCCAGGATGAACACCACGGTTCGTTCAAGGTGATCCAGCGCTGTACTCTCGAACCCAGTGCGTCGACTACCATCTCGACGTAGTCAGCGAATCGGTAGGCGGTGTCTCGTTGCGTCCAACCTCCTTGGTCACCTAACGTCTGTGGTAGATCCCAGTGGTAGAGAGTGGGGAAGGGACTGATGTTTGCCTTTTCCAAGCGATCAAGCAGCTCGATGTAGAACTGGATGCCCTCGTTGTTCAAGGGACCCTTCCCGTCGGGCTGAATGCGTGGCCATGCGAGAGAGAATCGATACGAACTGATATTCAGCTGCTGCATCAGCGCGACGTCTTCGGCAAGGTGGTGATAATGGTCGCAGGCTATGTCACCGGTATCCCCATGGAGAACCTTGCCAGGGGTGTGTGCGAACGTATCCCAAATGGAGACGCCTCTCCCACCCTCGTTGGCAGCTCCCTCGATTTGGTAGGATGCCGTTGCCACACCCCAGACGAAATCGATTGGAAATGTGATCGCGTCAAGATTCGACAAGTGCCTCTTCCCTTCCTACTTCACCCCCACCGGGCGCCAGTGACTACATCAACCATATATCTTGCTGAAAGCGCTTACAGCAATTAACCAATTTTTTTCTGCAAATTGTAACAATTGATCTAGCCTAATGCTATATTTCGTGAAAGGGCTTACAGATTGGTCACCGGTTTGGTCGTATAGGCCAGACGCTGTGGAGATAGGTCAGCAGGGTGGGAGCGCGAAAGGAGGTCGGTGCACTATGGTGGGTGATTCTATGACTAGAGCGACCATTTATGAAGTGGCTGCTCGCGCAGGAGTGTCGATCGCGACCGTCTCTCGTGTGATCAATGGATACGATAGCATTCGCCCTGCCACCCGAGAACAGGTGATGTTGGCTATTGAACAGCTGGGCTTTGTCCCCAACAGCTCTGCTCGCGGTCTGTCTGGAGGCTCTCAGAATATCATTCGATTGGTGTTCAAACGATCTCAGACAGAGGATAGTTTCGAACTGGTTCAAGAGAGCCTACTCTTTACTGACGCGATCATCCGCGGTGTCGAACGTACCTGCGGTAAGCGAGGGTACTCGCTTTTGCTTGGTGGTGTAGATGACGACAACCTTGACGGCAAGATCGACCAGATGGTGGCTAACTGCGACGGACTGATTCTATTGGATCGAACACTGAAAGAACGTCTGGTGCCAACAGTGGCCAAGCGTATCCCCACAGTTTTGTTGGCTGGTAGTGGGAGATCGCGCTCGGCGGTGACGGTGATGGTGGAGAACCATGATTCAACCGTTCAGGTAGCTACGCATCTCATCGAGGATCATCGTTTCAGCCGACTTGCCTTTCTGGCTGGGTTCGCCAACTCTCCTGACTCGATGAAGCGTCGCGACGCTTTTGTGGATACGGCACAACAGCTGGGAGCCTCGGTTGAGTCTGGAGCTGGGTGGTATTCGGACTATACCTCCTTGGGGGCGGTTCGCGTGATAAACGAGCGCCTGGCAACTGGTGCCGAGATGCCAGAGGCGATTGCCTGCGCGAACGATCAGGCAGCCATCGGCGCGATCCACGCACTGACTCAGGCTGGTTTGCGAGTGCCAGAAGACATTGCCGTTACTGGCTTCGATGATATATCGATGGCACGCCACATGACGCCTGCACTGACCACGGTGCATCAGCCGGTCGAGGAGCTAGGGTCGGTGGCCGCTGAGGTGTTGATTGATCAAGCGATCTCTCAGCGTAAGCCGGTCATGCAAAATATAGTCCTGCCGACCAGGTTTGTAATAAGAGAGAGTTGCGGTTGCAAAGAGTAGCCAGAGAGTAAGGCTAGATCTCTGGCGAAAGGGGGGTACGGTTGCAGTGCGGTTTTTATTGAGGAGGTTAGGGTTCTACCTAATCGCACTCTTTGCTGCGGTGACGGTAAATTTCTTCATACCTAGGCTCATGCCAGGCAATGTAGTTGAGAACTTGATGTCCAAGTATCCAAACTTGAAGCCATCAGCTCAACATGCGCTCGATGTTCTGCTCGGTGTCGGACACAATGGTTCGATAGCCCACCAGTACCTGCTCTATCTGGGTCAGCTGGCTCATGGGAACTTCGGCATTGACCCACTCCAGTTTCCAACTCCAGTAATAGACATCATCAAGAGCGCGTTGCCGTGGACCGTCATTTTGGTTGGCACCGCGACTATCATAAGCTGGCTTCTAATGAGGCAAACCTCGGACCGCCGAGTGAGTGGATAATGATGCAGGTTCTCTATCATGACCGGTATCAGGACAAAACCTGACCGACCGTTTGGGGGTGGGGTGTGGGCGACGTTGCAAACGTGAACGATCTCCTCGATAGCCATGTGATTCTCGATCTTGAGTGTCTCGACCGGATCTACTTGAACGTCTATGTGCCCAAGCTTCAAATGCCAGGTCAAGTCGTCTACTTCCTGCGCGATCATCGAAAGATGCCAATTGCCTCTCCGGCCATCATGGAGAAGATGGGGAATCGCTTCAGAGAGGCCGTTCGGAGCTTTGCAACGACAAACAACATCCCTATTGTGCGTTTTAAGAAGGGTGAGCGCCACATCGAGGTCATGGAGCCCTACCTCAAGGCTGCAACTGAACCTGGAATAGTAGCAATCGGAGTAGCCCAGGAGTTTCAATCAGTCTTTAGCGCAACCAAGAGGAAGGACTCGTCTGGGGGTGCTCCGTCATTCACCTTCGCAAAGGCTGATCGACGAGTCACCGCTTACTACTTCTATCTCATGGATGCCGACTTCGGAGCCGGGTTCATCAAGATCTGCTCGTACTTCCCCTATCCGGGAAAGGTCTGGGTCAACGGACACGAATGGGCGAAACGTCAAGCGCTCAAAGCAGTATCGGATTCACGGAGTTAGCCAATGGGTTCGCCTCCTGTGAGGGACTCTGTAGCTCTTCAAGCTCTCTGTAACCGTCTTGGTCCAAACCAGATCGAGGG
>NZ_JXUW01000024.1 GCF_000949255.1 Ferrimicrobium acidiphilum DSM 19497
TCAAGCGCTCAAAGCAGGTATCGGATTCACTGGAGTTAGCCAATGGGTTCGCCTCCTGTGAGGACTCCTGTAGCTCTTCAAGCTCTCTGTAACCGTCTTGGTCCAAACCAGATCGAGGAGTTCTTCCACCGTGGATGCAGGTCATCCCAATCCCACTCGACGATAGAGACCGTTTTGGCCGGTTTCTGGTGGGAGTTGTCAATGCGTCAGATCGAGGTCTCTCGCACTATCGTCTTTGATGCACCTCGTCGAGCCCGGGCCTTCTTCGAGTCAACCGTGGCCGACAACATCGACATCGGCCGCCCAGATGAAGTCAAGCTAATCTTTGCTCGCCAGATCCGTAAGAACACCAACGCTGAGTTCGCAACCAGGATCGTAACACGGGGAACCGATGTCACCATCAACGCGTTCTACAAACACTCTCGTATCAAGGAATACCTCAAGGAGGGTCGTGCACTCCGTATTGAGACGGTGGTCAATAGCCCCACCGATCTTGGTGTGCAACGTCGCCTCCGCAACCTCGCCGAGTTGATCGACAAGGCTCGAGCCGCCAATCGTCGACTACTTGACATCCAACGTGCCGGTCAGGGCTGTGCCATCGAGACTGCTCTATGGGAGCGGATCTCACAGCCCTCGCTAGAGGAGGGCAGACGAACCGGAGCGATACGCTTCGGGGATAAACGCGTCATGGCCCTGGCCGGTGCGCTCTGCGTGGCGCTAAATACCGTCATCGGCTTCACCAACAAGAGCCTTCGTGCCTCGGTGTCCCAGCTGCTTGGTGGTCCCTATAGCGCCGCGCAGATGACCTATGACCTGCGTAAGCTGCGCCTCAAAGGTATCATTACAAGGATTCCCCATACCAACAGCTATACGCTTACGCCAGAGGGAATCCGCTTTGCCATCACCTATACCAAGCTAGGCCACCGCGTTCTGCCACCCCTTCTCGCAGCCAACCAGCAACCTGCTCCTATCGGGTTACAGCGCGCACTCAACACGATAGAGAACTATGTCGGCAACTATCTCGAACATGCAAAACTCAAAGCCGCTGCTTGAAAACTTGGCTCAAAATTAAAGACTGGGATACCAGAGGAGCCCTAGAGCTGCCCTGGTATCCCAGTCTTCGATTTTGAGGTAGGTTTTAACCCAATCCTCACATCACCTTTCTTCTCAAATAGGGTCTCTACCCCCTAGCCACCTCCCGAATCCTGCTCACCTCCATCACCGTCTACAGATTCACTACCTCCTTCGATAACCTCCCTGCGCCTTTGCATTACAAGTCGCACTCCTTCTTGCGGTCCGCTACTGCGGTGCTCTTGAGCGGATGATCTCCCGTTTGATTGGACCGAGTATCGGGTGCACCGACGAGATTGCTCGCCTCGCTCCAGGTGAGAAACGGAGAGAACGCCACTGTGCTGCATGACGCAAAGGGGCCTCCAGTTGGATCAATCTGCGACTTGGCCACACTTGTTCAAGTGGGCATGTACGTGGAATGGCGAACCTAATGCGATCCACCTGAAGTGCGAGAGGGTCGAGCGGAGATGAGACAGCGCTCATAGTCCAAAAGGCCCATCAAGGGCCTCCCACGCTTGTGGAGAGTCACATCGTTGCAAAGGTCCCAGGGTTGAAAGGGGCACTCGTTTCGCTGACACCATAGCCACTTTGGGGACTTGTCGGGTTTTCTGGCAAGTCCATAGGGTTAACACATGGCCTGACCTGGTGGGCCCGGTGAGATTCGAACCCACGACCAAGGGATTATGAGGTGTTCACAAAGTGTCCGAGCTGGTAGTCATAGTGTCCGAGTACGTCCCATTTATGCAGCTCGTTGAAGTCTTTTGGCAAGGGTAATGACACAGGCTCGGACTGGGTGGGACGTTCTCGGACACATTTGTTGGGTGAAAAGTTGGGTGGACTTCGGATTTGGTTCCTCTATCGCATCTCCTGATTCCAACCTAAGCAAGCAATGAGCCCAGCGTTTGTGGGCAGACGTGACTGATGCCAGCAGTCGGGCCAAGAAGTTCTGAGTCACTCTTTCAGGAGAGAACTCGCCGCGCAAGTTTTCCGAATTAGAGGAACTCCCCCACTAGAGAAGGGCTAGGAGAGCAGAGACACATCGGACTTCGGAAGGTCTGGGGTCAACGATTGGGACAGCGGGAAGAAGTAGTCATAATTGTTAATAAATTGCGGTTGGTAGTTCGCGCACTTCTGGATCGGCCCAGGAACAGTCACTGACCCCGATGGCGTTGGTATCGAAAAGACCTCGACGCAGGAGATTAAGTCAGTAAAACGTGTCGTCCCCGAATGAGCGTGCCCAGCTGGATTTGGTTGGACGCTATCCGAGCCGTACCAGATCTCAGCTTTTGCTGCTGGTGCCAAAGTAAAGACTGGGCCAGCTGGGGGCTGCCCTTGGACGTTGATCTTTGTGCCGTTAGCCGAGGGAAGCGATGTTGAGGACAGGGCTGCGGACTGGGACCCAGTTACTACAATGCGTTCGATCGTAGGTACTCCCCCACCCAGGGAACAACTCGTGCCTGAGGTGTTCTCGATGATCTTGGCGTGCAACTCCCGATTCATACCGATCCCCATGAGGGAGGTGTTTTGCCGAGAGTCGTAGACAAGGCTCATAGTTGGGGTCATGATCATCAACTGCGCCGCCGTACACGAGGGTGCATTCGTGCTCGTTGTGGGTTGTGTTGTAATCTTCGACTTCGGCGAGGTAGTGGGTTTGGCTACGTGAGAGGCTGGGGCGCCCCCGGTGGCCCTTGCACCAGACGACGAGGCGCCCAAGTAATACATTGTGGCACCAACAGCTACAATCACGGCGATTGAACCGAGCTTCCAAATCTTGTTCTTCATCATTTCACCTTCTATCTTTCATGTTATGGCTATCCGTCATGTTCTGGCCCTACAACGCGTCGCGCACGGAGCTAAGAACTGTTTATTGTGGAGATCCCCAGTAGGTAATGTCAAAGTCGCCGGCGAAGCCTCCGCTCCACTGCCATGCGACGGCGTGGGCACCTCCAGCGGACTGGCCGCCAAAGAACTCAGCGCAACCTCCACTACCGCACCAACTCCCCAATGTCGGCGCTGGGTTGGCCGCGAAGGAGCTCTCAGAGGTCCACTCAAGGGTGTTTGGGATTGAGCCGTAGGACCCAGTCCCAAAGTCCGTTTGCCATGCCCCGGGATTACTGTAAACTCCAACGGTATAACCAGCTGCTGCAATGGTGTTGTAGAACGCATTGAATGTCGCGCGGTCCTGCGCGGGACCATAAAGAATCGTGCCTCCTTGGGGTTTGCCGCACGAGCTACCGTTTGAGTGCCAACCGTTACTCTGGCCGCCAGTATGCTCAATGTCGATCCAAATGATGTTATTGTCATTTGGCCCAACCAAGTGGCCGAGCACCCAATTCGCCTGTGCCGTGCCCCATGCGGCGTCTCCACCCGCCGAGTTTGAGATACCGGGACCTGCCATGAAGTAGTACTCTGAGGCACCCATTGCCAAGATTCTCGTTGAATCGTAGCTTGCGGCGTTGGCGTCGCCTAAGCTGTAGTAGTTACTCGCAGCGCAGCCATCTTTTTGTTGGAAGACACCCATCTCGCCTGCGTAGAACCCATAGATACTCGAAGGGCCGTTGCCTTCGTAGTAGTAACCTTCAGACGAGGAATAGGTCGGTGTCGGCCCGTTGGTGTCCGAACCATACAGGTACCGCCCACCAGGGCCAGGGTAGAATCCGTCTGGACTTATGGTTTGGGAAATAGTGCCAGAGGGACCAGTAGTACTAGATGAAGCAAGTGACGTCTCGGATGACATCACCAGAGGGTCCAGACCGACAAGGGTTGCACAGAGTACTGCTAGCGCCCCCCCCGCACGAAAGCTTTCAGTTTCATGAAGTTCTCCTCCTTGCCCTGACCTTGCGACTTCGCGACGCAATACCCAATCCGCATCGTAGCGCAATCGACCGAGGCCCGACCCAGATTGGGACAATATTTGACGGCATGTCGTCCATTCGGTTGACAAGGGCACATTCCAAGGAACTCAGAGCGCCTCATTGGACTTGTTCTGGCAGGATTCAACTGGGTAGGTTCTGACCTGGTGGGCCCGGTGGGATTCGAACCCACGACCAAGGGATTATGAGTCCCCTGCTCTAACCGCTGAGCTACGGGCCCCGAGCTCCGGGGGAGAGACTCGAACTCTCAACCACACGGTTAACAGCCGCGTGCTCTGCCGATTGAGCTACCCCGGAATAGACTTCACAATCTAGCAGGCCATGCAACCCAACCAGTCACGCAATGCTCGTGATCCTATCCATCCTGAAGGATCTCCTTCAAAGCCTGAGCCGACTCGTTGCGTCGGAGCCGAGAGATGGCTCTCGCTTCAACCTGACGAACTCTCTCTCTTGACACACCGAAGCGTTCCGATGCCTGCTCAATCGAGTGCGGCTCCTCGCCATTGAGTCCAAAGCGGTAAATGAGGATAGCTCGCTCGCGCTCATCCAACTTGTCGAGCACTATTTGCACTACTCGTCCAAGATCCTCGGATACCACCGTCCCCTCGATAGGAGGGCTCGACCTATCAGGTACCGCATCGCCGAGCATAGACTCGGAACCGCCCTCAGAGACCGGACTCGCCTCAAGCGACAGCACCGACTGCGCATACATCAAAATCTCCTCAACTCTGAAAAGCTCAATGCCACACGTCTCAGCCACCTCGTCAAGTCTTGGTTCGCGGCCGAACTTCTGTTGAAGATCGAGTCGGGTCTGTTGAATTCGCTGGAAATCCTGCAACAACGACCTGGGCAGGCTGATCTCGCTACGAAACTCTCCAATCGCCTGCGAGATCGCCTGACGAATCCACCAGGTGGCGTAAGTTGAAAAACGAAACCCTTTACGCCCATCAAAAAGCTCGACTGCGCGCATCAGGCCAATGTTGCCCTCCTGTATGAGATCCTCGAGTGGAACCGATCCTCCATGCATCCTTCTAGCGATCGATACTACGAGCCTCAGGTTCGCCGATACAAAGCGCTCCTTAGCCTCAGCCAGAACAAGCTCCTCATCTCGGGAGCGCAGTTCACGCGCCTGGAGTTCTTGAACGATCGCACTTAACTGAACCTCCTGATCACGCGACAAGAGTCCAAAGTCCTGCAGGCTGCCGAGAAATCTACGTGCAGACTCCATTGAAAATCGGCCTTCTTCTGCGTCCGGATCAGCTTCTAACTCTAGAACCCCTGAACTTGGCGTTGGGGTTGAGCTCCTCTTAGTCGGTCTATTACCGCCTGGCTGGCCGCCCTTAACCTCTCCAGCCGGTCTACTTTCCTCACTACCCCGAGGAGTTTGCCTAACCGATCTTGTTTCATCTGGTTCACTCGGTGCTTGCATCTGAGTTATCGAACTCCGAGACAGCTTTGGTCTCGCTCGATGGGCACTAGCAGGTCGTGGGCCATCAACCAAAGATGGATCTTCCCCGGGTGGCAAGTTATCGTTACACTCCTGTTCAACTGGTGGCATCGGAGATTCATTAATGACCTCGTCTAAATCAGCCAACCGTCTAGTGTTCTTACGCCTTGCCTGATTTTCATCGACCACTCAAAGGTCTCCACTAACCGAATCCGCGCCAGAAGAGGAGGTGGAGGCGAGGACATCCGCCCCATCTCGATTCGAACGCATTGATACCAACCAGTTAATCAACTCGCCACAAAGCTCCATTTTCGTCCGATCCTCTTGCAACTCCTCAATCAAGAGTCTTATTCTTGGAACCTCAGCGATCAACGTCGTCAGTTCGCCCGCGGATACTCGTAAGGAACGAGTGACTTTGGATAGTTCAAGTTTTGACTCTCTTAGCACCAATGTTGCGATGACATCACCGCTGTTATCAGTCTCGGGCCTCTCGCTGGCAAGTCGAAAAAAGAGCTCCAACACCGTGTCTGACTCGAGTTCAGTTAAACGCTGCTGTACCTCCCACAGCGAAGACGCTCCGCCGATGGCATCGACAACTCTCCGATGTGTTGGGTCGCGAAACAGCTCGGCGACGACAATGCCATCTAGCCCTTCGGGATCGTGCACCAGCAACCTGAGCGCCTCGACAGCAGGACGGTCAGTCACCGTCGTATCACCAGCGTACTCTTCGATAACACGATGTCGTGATCCCTTCGGTAGCTGCAGCATCAGCTCGTTCACCGAAAAACCGGTACGGTCAGCGATGAGTGCAACATACTCGCCACGAATCAGATGGTTTGGGTGTCGCTCGATCATTGCGATCGCCTCTTTGGCGACCCTAGAACGATCCTCCGTCGAGCTGAAATCTCCGTGGCTCAATAGACGCTCTAGTCTGAAACGAGTTATGGGTACAGCGCGAGCGAGCGCAATGTGAACCAGCGCAGGATCCTTGAGAGCCGCATCGGCAGGATCGAGCTCGTCAGGCAGAGTCACCACATCAAAGACGACACCTCGACTCTCCTCCTCGCCCCAGAGTCGCTCGGCCGCATTCTGTCCAGCTGCATCGGCATCAAAGAAAAGGGTGATCCGCTTGGCAAAGCGTCGTAAGACATCGAGGTGCTCCTCAGAGAAGGCGGTCCCACAGGTAGCCACCACGTTCGTGATCCCGAGTTGGTCAAGTGCAATCACATCGGTATAACCCTCGCAGACGATTGCCACCCCTTGATCCACGATAGACGCGCGTGCGCGGTCGAGGTTGTAGAGGGTACGCCGCTTGCGATAAACCGGTGACTCCGATGAGTTCTTATACTTGGCCGCCTTGCCTTCAAGGCGTTCTAGCTCCTCTGGCAAAATACGACCACCGAAGGCTACAACGCGACCAGTCGCATCACGAATCGGGAAAACAATCCTACCGTGCATGTGATCAACGAGAGAACCGTGCTGATCCCGATAGCCAAATCCCCCCTCCTCCCAGTCTCCGGGCTCAATACCTAGGCGAGCGATAGGGAGTTGAACCCGTGTAGGTGAAAGCCCAAGCCCAAACGAGCGAATCGACTCAGCGACGACACCACGTTCCGATAAATAGGTCCTTGCTGCCTCGCCACGGAGAGGATCGGCAAGTTGTGCCTGATACCATTGCGCAAGGCGATCATAGCCATCAAAGAGCCGAGTCTTCAAGTTGCGATCCGCCGGCGCATTCGTCGTCTGTTCGATCGCTACATGCGCACGATCTGCCAAGTATTCAAGCGCCTCGACAAAGTCAACTCCTTGGGTTTCCCGCACAAAGGTGATGGCATCACCCTTGGCGTGGCACCCAAAGCAATAGTACACACCGTCCTCTCCGTTGACGGAGAACGAACCGGTGCGCTCTTGGTGGAAGGGACAAAGGCCGACGTAACGCCTGCCTACGCGCTTTAGCGCAACCGAAGCACCAATGAGGGTGACGATGTCAGTGGCATCCAGGACACGCCGAATATCAAGCTCAGAGTAACCCACTCCACGAGCTCCTTCCCTCAAGTACTGTCGTACTTACAGGCTAGCCCTCACGAACCAGTGACTGAGCTACGGCGAGACGAGCGATAGGAACGCGATAAGGTGAACAGCTGACGTAGTCGAGACCGATCTTCACGAAACTTGCGATTGACTCCGGGTCACCACCGTGTTCTCCACATACTCCGAGCTTGATGTCGGGCCTCGCAGAACGCCCTCGCTTAGCTGCTATGTTCACTAACTCAATAACCGCCTCTTCATCCACAACCTTAAACGGATTCGAGGGCAAGAGACCTTGGGCAAGATAGATCGGCATCAGCTTTCCCTCAACGTCATCACGAGAGAAACCATAGGTCAACTGGGTAAGATCATTGGTACCGAAAGAGAAGAACTCAGCCACCTCGGCGATCTCCATCGCCAAGAGAGCTGCCCGTGGGGTCTCGATCATAGTCCCAAACAGTACATCAAGTCCATCATCAGCACCTAGCTCAGCCAATGCCTCCTCGACCCATGCATGCGCATAGGCGAGCTCCGGCTTAGAGATAGTTAACGGGATCATGACCTCCACATGAGGGTCACCACCTGCCCGCTTGAGCTCCATGGCTGCCTCAAGAAGAGCTCGAACCTGCATGGTATAGAGTCCAGGCTTTAAGACCCCAAGACGTACACCCCGCACACCGAGCATCGGGTTGAATTCTCGCCAGGTTTTGGCAGCCTCAAGTAGCTTCTCGTCCTCCTTGGTTAGAGTTCCGTTGCTCTCCTTTATTAAGAGTGCCTCGATGTCCGGCAAGAACTCATGCAAAGGTGGGTCGAGGAGGCGTACAGTCACCGGCAAGCCGTCCATGGCGCGCAGAATCTGGAGAAAATCCTGGCGCTGCGCGACCCTGAGTTCTTCAAGCGCCTGCTCCTCGTCGGCTGGTGTATCCGCCAAAATCATCCGCCGAACTATGGGAAGTCGGTCTTCGGCAAGGAACATGTGCTCAGTCCGGCAAAGTCCTATACCCTTGGCCCCGAATCGACGAGCAACCTCGGCGTCTGGACCCGAATCCGCATTTGCCCGAACGCTCATGTGGCCAGCGGAGAGCTCATCCGCCCACTGCAGGAGGAGATCTAGCTCCTCTGGAGGCTCAGCCACCTCCAGAGGCAAACGTCCCAAAGTGACGGTACCAGTCGTCCCGTCGATAGAAATCTCATCACCCTCACGAATCAGGTTATCTCCTACCCTAACGCCGCCACCCTCGAAGATTAACTGATCAGCGCCTACGACCGCCGGCTTTCCCCAACCTCGTGCCACCACCGCAGCGTGCGAGACCAATCCACCTCGACTAGTGAGTACACCATTGGAGGCGAGCATGCCATGGACATCATCAGGAGAGGTCTCCTTGCGAACCAAGATCACGTCTTCTCCGCGTTCGTGTGCCAGCACCGCGGCCTCGGAGGTGAAGTAAACTTTGCCTACTGCTGCGCCAGGCGACGCTCCTAGTCCAGTGGTGAGCACCTCAAACTTGGTGGTCGCAAACTGCGGGTGCAACATCTGGTCAAGATGGTCTGGAGAGATACGCAAAAGCGCCTCCTCCTTACTGAGTTTGATCCCTGCATCCGTGGTCATCGCCACGGCCATGCGAAGCGCCGCCATGCCGGTACGCTTACCCACACGAGTCTGGAGCATCCAGAGCTTGCCCTGTTCGACGGTGAACTCCACGTCGCACATGTCTCGATAATGCAACTCAAGGCGTTCAAAGATCTCCATTAACTGGTGGAAGACCTCGGGGAAGTGGTTCTCTAGCTCGGCCAGCGGCTCAGTCATCCGGACACCCGCAACTACATCTTCACCTTGGGCATTCACGAGAAAATCCCCATACACACCCTGATCACCTGTAGCAGGATCGCGAGTAAAGCCAACGCCAGTGCCCGAGTTATCATCGCGATTGCCAAAAACCATCGCTTGCACATTCACCGCAGTCCCGAGGCGATGATCTATCCCTTCGCGCTCGCGATAGGCGATAGCTCGTGGTCCATTCCATGAACCAAAGACCGCCTCTATTGCCCCCCGAATCTGTACCTTCGGATCCTGCGGGAATGGTTGCCCAGTCTCGCTCGCAACAAGTTCCTTGTAGGCGCCCACAAGATAACGAAGAAGCTCGGCTGGAATGTCGCCATCAGAGTCGACGCCCGCCAACTCTTTAGCGGCATCGAGTAGTCGGTCAAACTCCATCGAATCAATACCCTGCACAATCCTCGCATACATCGCTATGAAACGGCGGTAGGAGTCATAGGCAAATCGGGGATCGTCGGTTTGAGCCGCCAATCCTTCGACGGAGACATCGTTTAGACCTAGGTTGAGCACTGTATCCATCATGCCTGGCATAGAGAATTGGGCACCGGAGCGCACTGAGACCAGCAGCGGATCTCCTGGATCGCCGAGACGCTTACCCATTCGCTCCTCTAGCTCAGTTAACGCGCGGTCGACCTCGACCGTCAGGCCATCGGGCCAACCTCCGTCAATATAGGCACGACAGGCATCGGTCGAGATAGTGAAGCCGTGCGGAACCGGGAGCTCCAATACAGAGGTCATCTCGGCCAAATTGGCTCCCTTGCCCCCAAGCAAATGCTTGAGGTTCATCGGGGCGATCTCGTGGGGATAATCGAATGAGAACACAAACTGCACGGTCGTCTCCTTACCATCTGCCTGCACTGAACGCGCGACGAACGGGCTGTTCTCCCTCCATCTGGCCGCTTCAGTCCTGTCCCTGCCCGCTTTTGGCGGTGTACTACCTGTCAGCGACGTTGCCGAGGTATGCCAACTGAGTATAGCCAGCCATCTAGATTACTTAGACAAAAGGAGTTGCATGTGGCTTTGCGACTGAACCCAACTTAGCATGAAGATAGCTCGCGACTTCAGACACCGGGACTCTCACCTGTTTAGTAGTGTCACGATCCCGAACCGTAACTGCGTTGTCCTCGAGGGTGTCAAAATCGACGGTGACACAGAAGGGGGTACCAATCTCGTCTTGACGCCGATACCGACGACCGATTGACTGAGTTACATCGAAGTCGCAACTGAATTCCATAGACAAGCTCGCGAACATGGCATCAGAGACTTGCTGGAGTTCTGCCTTCTTGGAGAGCGGCAATACCGCGACAGTGTAGGGTGCGAGGAGCGGCGACAGTCGCAACACCGTACGTTCCTCACCTCCAACCTCATCACGATCATAGGCCGAGAGCAGAAAGGCCATCATTGCCCTAGTAACACCGCCAGCTGGTTCGATCACGTTCGGCAAGTATCGCTCATTAGTTTGAGGGTCAAAGTAGCTCATGTCCTCGCCCGAGTGGGTCGCGTGCGCATTGAGATCATAGGTTCCTCTATTTGCTATCCCTTCGAGCTCTCCGAAACCCCATGGGAACAGATACTCCACATCTATGGTGCCTTTGGAATAATGAGAGAGTTCGTCAGCCTCGTGCGGACGTAGACGCAGCTCATCCGCTGGGATACCAAGCGTCCGATACCACTGATAGCGTTCGTTCACCCAGTAGTCAAAATAGCGGTCAGCGAGTTCTGGCGGCGTGAAGAACTCCATCTCCATCTGGTCGAATTCTCGGGTACGAAAGACGAAGTTCCCCGGGGTGATCTCGTTACGGAAAGACTTACCAAGTTGGGCTATCCCAAAGGGAGGTTTCAGCCGGAGCGCGCGCTGAACCAATGGGAAGTTCACGAACATCCCTTGAGCGGTCTCCGGACGTAGATAGGCGACAGATGCATCATCGGCCAATGGACCTACAAATGTCTTGAACATCAGGTTGAAATCTCGCGACTCCGTGAGATCAGAGGATCCACAATTTGGACAGACACCCTCGATCTGATCCTCCCGCCACCTCGAGCCACACTTGCGACAATCCACCAGTGGATCGGTGAAGCCAGCCAGGTGTCCAGAAGCCTCCCAAATTTTAGGGCTCGAGAGTATGGCCGCCTCGATTCCAACCACATTCGTTCGCTGCTGCACCATGAAGTTCCACCAAGCATTGCGAACGTTACGCAGCATCAACGCGCCGAGGGGACCGTAATCGTAGGTTGATCGAAATCCTCCATAGATCTCCGCCGACGGAAAAATAAACCCCCGTTGTTTCGCGAGGCTGACAATTGCTTCCATTCGATCAAGATCAGGCATATCGGGATTGTAATAGGAGGAGCTTCTCCGCCTGGTTGTCAGCGGCTAGTATCCCTGGGTTTCGACCGATGGATGCTCTAGAAGTGTTGCGATTACCCCAGTGGAGCGAAGACCTCTGCCCACTACCTCCTTGACCAAGCGGATGGCAAAGGCCTCAAAATCACGTCCAGTCCCGACGTTCTCATCGGCAAGAACCTCGCTGACACGATGAGCAAGGACTGAAGCCGTCTTTCCGAGAATCTCTGGCGTGATCGACTCTCCTCCACATCCTTGGCATCTTGGTGCCGAACTTGCGAAGTCAAAGCCAGTGAAGGGGCCAGTGGCTCCACACTGTCCGCACCTAGACAGGTTGGGGGCATATCCTTCGATATCGAGCAGTCGCATGAGAAGTGCGCCCAACAAGGAGGGAGTTGGTTCATCATGGAGCAGCCGTAAACCACGATTCATAAGTTCATAGACCACTGGATCTGGGTGCCGATCTAGCGTAAGGTTGTCTATCGTCTCAAGCCACTCCAGCGCTGCACCGAACTGACCAGGATCCACCCCAATTCGGGCCAAGTGCGAACTCACTAGCGTCGCCTGTTGGATGACATCGAGCTCTCTGCCCCGATATAGCAAAACATCGATCTCGCTAGTCGGCTGTATTAGGCCCGACATACGACTCTTGGCACCACGTACACCTTTTGCCACCGCTCGCAGTTTGCCGTGCTCTCGAGTGAAGAGGCTGACGATCCTATCCGACTCACCTAGTGGCCAGGTTCGGATCACAACTGCACGATCCGGGTATGACTTCATCTATTACGAAAGCGCTGTCGACGCCCACCGAGCACCAGTAGCCCAATGAGCACCACGACCAAAATCATCAAGCCTCCGAGTTGCGCGGCGCCCCCCTCGATCGCCACCAAGGCGACGAAGACAAGACCAAGACCGATCAACCACGCTACGATCCTCGCGATCACGTATACAACCTTCATCGACGACGTTGCTCCTTGACTCCCCCGTAACGACGTGACCTCCCTTGGTAGAGTCGCACCGCGTCGAACAGATGTTCTCTGCGGAAATCCGGCCAGTACTCATCCACAAAGACAAGCTCGGAGTACGCCATCTGCCAGAGCAAGAAGTTCGAGATCCTAAACTCTCCCGAGGTTCGAATGACAAGATCAGGATCAGGCATCTCCGGTTGATAGAGATGGGAAGCGATAAGCGAGTCGTTGATCTGGCTCGGGCGGTGACCTTCCGCCACGATCGTCCGGACGGCATCGACTATCTCGGCTCGGCCGCCGTAGTTAAAGGCCATCGTCAGGGTTAACGTTGTGTTGTCCCTAGTCAGCTCCTCGGCTCGATCCATCTCTCGTAAAACGGACCGGGGTACACGCCAGTTGCGCCGACCAATAAAGCGTATTCGCACCCCGAGATCATTGAGCTCGTCTCTGCGCCGGCGCAACAACCCTCTATTAAAGTTCATCAGGAAGCGAACCTCATCGCTTGGGCGCCGCCAGTTCTCGGTAGAGAAGGCGTACACCGTCAACCACGTAACACCAAGATCAAGAGCACCGTAGACGGTATCCAGCAGAGCCTGCTCCCCTGCCGCGTGTCCCTCAGTACGAGGGAGTCCAAATTGTTGCGCCCAACGACCGTTTCCGTCCATAACACATCCAACATGGACGGGTATCTTGTCTGGATCGATCCCCTCGATCATACATCCCGCCGTAGCTCTGAGCTAAGGTGGGGCTGCATCGGCTGGCCCATGGCTGCCATCCAGAACTCAACAGACAACGACTCACCTCGCAAGACAAACCTCCGGCTGGTGGAATCGACCAACTTCGAGGTCTCAGTACGCGCCAGCTGGTGAGCCTGCAACGAGGCTCGATATCCATCCTCGGTCGCTTCGACCGATCCCGTCAGAACCTCACTAATACCGGTAGGCTGTGCCACCACAAACTCCAGTCGATAATCTGACAAAAACCGAATGTACCCTGCCTCGGTATGCAGAGGCGAACCATCACTCGCATGGGTTGTCTGTCGGTATGTTAAGAATGGACGTCCCGTGTCGGTGAACTCAAGCGTCTCTTGGTATTCGAAATCCGCGATGGTCGGATACCACCCGCGACCCTTCCCACTCCAGAGACCCTGTATTGCGTTACGAAAAACCATGCCCCTCCGACATTGACTCGTCATTGAGCTTAGCGTTACCTGCTGCCAGCATAGGAGGCAAACTCCAAGAGCATAGGTCAGAGTAGATCTAGACAGCCCTCGCCAACCTTCACACTAGCCGCCTGACGAATAGCCAACCCTAAATACACAGCCAAGCCTGAGCAAGGAACCGGCCACAACCAAGGCTGGATTATCGACAACACGACAGCATGAACGCAAATGACCTCGACGCCCTTGCGGTCTCAAATTCAGCTCCGAAGCCAGCCGACACCGATCAGGCCAACCACCAGAGTCTGTACCGACTCAAATAACTCGGTGCTAGGTGTGGGCCAATCTGTGTATCGATGGGTTACCACCACTTAAGATCGCGACCCCTTCACGTGAGGAAGATGCGCCAAATCTAACTCCACAACAGCTCCACTGGCCGCGATAATGCAACTAAGCTTAAGCTTGGTGACGAACAGAACAATGAGTACACCTACGGTGGTTTATATCGTTGTGATGATAGCCATCATTGTCGGTGTAGATCTGCTCCTCCTTCGAAGCAAACCGTTGGCAAGATTGATAGTGAATGTGGGCATCGTCGGTTTATTTTTGACGGTATATATGCGATTCGTCAAGAAAGCCTGAACCTTCCACCGCAGCTTGAGCTAGTCCACAACAGCATGCAGTTATCTAAGAAAACGAGGTGGCCTTCTAGCTTGTCGAGCATCACAATCCACCCTCCAACTGTCTGACTCAGGGCAGAATTTACTCGCGAGAATCGCAGAGACTAAGCAGTCCCCTATCAAAGATGCTCGAATAGTCGTTGGACGGACTCATGTTCGCCTCGACATAAAGCGGCAGAGGTCAGCTGCTGTGGGTTCACCCGACATTGGAGTCCGCAACGGGTAGTTTGAAAGGGTGAACTCACTGCCAAACACGCTCCGCAGTAGTGCCCCAATCTTCTAGAAGACTAATGAATTAGACTGCGCCCATGCGAAAGCAATATCACTTTCGAACAGCCAAGAACGGTAGTGGGTTTGACGCGTTCGATGTCGATCGGCTCATCGAGCTGAGTTATGGACTGCCAATTGAGAATGTTGCGCTCGCCTCCATTACCGACGTCGACACACCTTACTGGTTCTACACAAACCCCGAGTTGCCGACGGTCCGCGAGGTCATCGAGCACACAAAGTTGATCCATGAAGCGGATCTGACCTATCCAATCCTGCTGAGTATCGACGGTGAAGTGATGGACGGAATGCACCGCGTTGCAAAAGCGATTCTGGAGGGTAGTACCACGATAAGAGCAATCCATCTTCCAGCGCTAGGCGAGCCTGACTATCGCAACTGTCTGCCAGGGGAGCTCCAGTATTAAGTGTGGCGAACCATCGTTCTGCGCACAACCAAACTCCAGCTTGTCGATAGATCGGAACAGCCTTGGCTCATCCGGGTATGAACACGACTTCGTTTAGCCCGTCGAGTCTGCAGCGGCTGATGCGACTACCCGAGAGATTCATCAACGCGAGCTCTCCTTTGTGTGAAACAACACTCGACACACAACCAACACCAACTCTGTACTCGTTGCTCAGGTCGACAAGAGTAATGACATCCTCTCCATCCTTACTGAAGCGGCCTCCATGGCTGCTGTTAGCGGCCATGCAATAATGCATCGATGCGGCCAAATA
Source organism: Ferrimicrobium acidiphilum DSM 19497 (assembly GCF_000949255.1). NCBI lineage: Bacteria > Bacillati > Actinomycetota > Acidimicrobiia > Acidimicrobiales > Acidimicrobiaceae > Ferrimicrobium > Ferrimicrobium acidiphilum. Next base: position 15,410 of record NZ_JXUW01000024.1, read on the forward strand.
ATTGCACGGTAGCGGACACCAAAACTGCACGCACATCTGCGCCCTTCAAGGGTGGCTGGTTCAAGGTGAAGTACGCGTACATCGTTGAGGCGCGGCAGCGCGAGCATCGGGTTTGCCAATGGCGACTCGAGATTGCACCAGAGCACACGTCATCGCTCAAACAGTGCCGTAGCATATAGGTCTAGGTCGTCTACATAGCCACACGACCAGGGCAGGCTTGACCTAGAGCTTGCGTCAATCGAGGGTAAGCCTTACTGCATAGCTGGCGGCATCCGGCTAACCGGAGAAGCAGATATCTGCTGCCGGGTGCAGACGCAGCCATATGATCACCCTCAGGCTATCGGTAGAGGTGCAAACCGTCGTGGTCAGATCAGGGAGGTGCCGTACGCTGAATATAGGAAGCATCCACCCACCGGTGCACTGGGTCGTCAAGCTCTCATCGAGCTCGAAAGCCAGATATCAAAGTAGCAAACTCAGATTTCGAATTCATCAAGCATGCGCGAATCACGACTCCACTCTTTCGCGACCTTGACCTCGAGCCGCACGCGGTAACGACCGCGGAGGCGACGGTTGACGCGATGTCGCACCGACCGCAATCGCGCTCCCCCCTCGCCAATGAGAATACCCTTTTGCGATGTGCGCTCGACAAAGATGGTGACCGGCACCTCCTCCTCGTCATCTCCGTCCCAATCGATGACTCGACACTCGACGGAATGAGGAACCTCTTCACGAAGACCATTTAAGAGTTCGTCTCGAACGACCTCTGCGATCCAGATCCTTAACGGCAAATCAACCTTAGTTTCTGGGTCATACATAGGCCCACCTTCCGGAAGATGTCCTGACAGTATCTCGCGTAACTCAACCACGCCCTCACCGGTCTTCGCGGAGGCCAACAGGTAATCGCTGACTACCCAACTTGAGAGCTCCTGCAACTTAGGCAGAAGAGTACCAGGATGCACAAGATCTACCTTGTTTATGACCACCATGTCATCCGGACTAAGTTGGCCAAGAACACCACGCTCTCGATCGCTTAGCGGCTTAGTTGCATCGAGCACCATCAGGGTAAAGTCAGCACCTTCAATCTCTCCCTCGGTCACGGCGAAGAGGCGAGCTGCAAGCTGATCATGACCGACATCTAGTCCAGGGGTGTCCACTAGCACCATCTCGACCTCCGGTTCGCGCACTATCACTCGGACCGCTCGGCGTGTGGTGTTCTTGTGCCACGAAACGGTCGAGAGTCGTGCCTCCGCAATCGCGTTGATCAACGAAGATTTACCGACGTTTGTACGACCTACCACAGCTACGAATCCGGATCGCATCATCCTGCCTCTCCAGTGATATCCTGATCGATCCGTGGGGTAATCGCTACCTTGGCAACACGATGCCCGGTAACTTGTAGAACCCGAAAACTGAAACCAGCTACCTCAACCTCTTCGCCAGCAGATGGTAAATGGCCAAGCTGTCCAGAGATCAATCCGCCAACTGTATCCCAACCTCCCTCAGGTAAGTCCACATGTAGTAGCTCTTCAAGGTCGTCGATCGAGTAGGTGCCCTTGACCTGTAGACCGCCGTCTGAATCGGTCACCACCGCGTCCTCCTCGGTATCGAACTCATCGGAGATATCTCCGATCAACTCCTCGATAAGATCCTCAAGGGTAACGAGGCCAGCAGTTGATCCATACTCATCCACCACCACGCTGATATGAAACTTCTCCACCTTCATTTCACGTAGAAGGTCAGCAACCGGCTTGCTCTCAGGAACAAAGTGTGCAGGTCGCATATGGCGGCCGACTGGTTCATGGGCTGCGTCCTTGCGTTCTGGTGCAAGCAAGTCCTTTGCCAAAAGTATTCCGACGACATTGTCAATAGATCCGTCGTAGACTGGCAGCCGTGAACGTCCCACACGGACGATGACAGCAATCGCCTCATCCACAGTAGCGGTCGCCTCGACCGCTACGATATCTGGACGCGGAATCATCACCTCTCGAGTAATCGTATCTCCAAAATTTATTACCGAGTGGATCAACGCTCGTTCCTCATCTTCGATCACGTCTCCCTCTTCTGCGGCATCCGCCATAGCGAGAAGCTCTTGTTCTGAGACGAACGAAGTGATAGCACCGCGACCCGGAGTCAACAAGCGAGAGAGCCGTGAAACCGCCGAAGCTATCACTTTGATCGGCCAGAACTTCACCAGTATCGACACCATTGGTGCTGCAAAAAGGGCACTCTCATCCGGCCGAACGACGGCGATGTTCTTTGGCACCGCCTCACCAAGCACGAAGATCACCAATACCTCAACTATGGTCGCAGCAACTACTCCAAGCGGTCCGAATAGGTGATCGGCGATGATGCCAACGAGGGTGGCTGCAACCAACTGTGCAACCAACGTCACAAAGAGCACAGTACTCAAGTAGGAACCAGGGTCCTCGACCATTGCAGCTAGCAACTTCGCGCCCCGGCGCCTTTGTTCAACCAAGCCGAGAGCACGGATCCTGGAGGTACGCGTCAGCGAAGTCTCAGCAAGGGACATCACCGCAGACAGCAACACCAACAGAACTACGACAACCAGCGCCCAGGTGTCTTCAGTGTTCATCAGCTGGCCTACTCACGCCCCCGACCAAGCTGTGTCGCCTTCAGGGGACGGTAGAACCGTTCCAACAACTCATCCTCTCGTGCCTCCATCACCTCTGCCTCAGCATCAATAACATGATCCATCCCCTTAAGGTGCAGGATCCCATGCACGAGCAAAAGTGCTAACTCGTCCTCAAGTGTACCGTCGTGTCCGCGATCCCCTTCGTGTGCTGGGGCGTTCTCGGATGCGACTAACGGACAAATTACGATGTCACCTAGCAGCGCAGGGCGCTCCGGCTCTGGAGAGGTTGGCGTCGGTCTCCGCGAGTCTGGAGATCCTCCAAAAGGCGCGTCATCCTCCTCGATCACGAAAGAAAGTACATCGGTAGGGCCGCTAACCGCGCGAAACTCCAGATTCATCGAGGCGATCACATCGCGATCGACGAAGATGACTGAAAGTTCTGCCGGACGAACCTTGTACTCCTCGGTGGCGATCTGCTTTGCTAGGGCGTAGAACAGGTCTTCAGCTATCGGAACATCATCTTGCTCATTAGCGACAAAGATCTCTAACTCACCACTGCTCACGACCGACTCGCCTCCGCCTCACTTCGATCATAGGCGTCAACGATGGCAGTCACAATCGGGTTGCGCACAACATCTCGGGAGTCAAGTCTTACAAAGGAGACCCCATCAATACCAGTAAGCGTACGCTCAACGTCCATCAGACCTGAACGTCCACTCGTCAAGTCAATCTGGGTAACGTCTCCTGTGACCACCGCCTTAGAACCAAAACCTATGCGGGTAAGGAACATCTTCATCTGGCCAGAGGTCGTATTTTGTGCCTCATCCAGGATAATAAAACTTGAGTTCAGCGTCCGTCCGCGCATGAACGCGAGTGGTGCTACCTCGATCACCTGTCGTTCGAAGAGACGAGTAACTGTCTCCGGATCCATGAGGTCATAGAGGGCGTCGTATAACGGTCGCAGGTACGGGTCCACCTTGGCATTCAGATCGCCAGGGAGAAAGCCCAAACGTTCACCTGCCTCCACCGCCGGTCGAGTGAGGATAATACGGTTGATCCGCTTCTCTTGCAGCGCTGCTACCGCGAGGGCAACGGCAAGATAGGACTTCCCAGTACCTGCCGGCCCTATGCCAAAGGTGATGGTATTAGCTCCAATTGCCTCTACGTAGCGGCGCTGACCAATCGTCTTCGGGCGCACCGGCTTACCTGATCGCGAACGTGCGAGCTCGATATCAGTGACGTCTCTTGGACTCGCGTCGGCCTCCACCATGTCGATAGCGCGCTGTAGCGTTTGGGGTTCAATAGCATCACCACGATCTGCGATCGCGAGAAGCTCTGAGAAGAGTTGAATCACCACCGTCGCATCAGGTCCCTCAACCGTGATCTCATCACCACGAATTAGGATCCTAGAGCGCACAAACGCCCGTTCCAATATGCGAAGATGTTCATCGTTATGGCCGAGAACATTCAAGAGAGCCGGTGGACTCGCCACCCGCAACCTACCCGACATCGATGCCACGCCCATATCGGCGCTAGACATAGTCAACTTTCCCTCACTCTCGTACTCTTGATTCATCAATTCGATATCTCACATTGATCATCCATCGCTCTAGCAACTTGGCCAAGCCTCCATAACTGGACCGCCGGAATCGACCAGGCGTGCAGATTGCCTCGGTTCTGCCTTCCGCAGATCTTCATGCTGGTAGTAGTGGGCGTACCCACTGGCTGATAGAGTCCTCGTTGCATCTTGGTCGGCCTTTCCCAATCCTTGGTTAAGTGAGTCGATAAATGTTGCGATGGCTATCAGATGAACCCCAACGAACCGCGAACCGGGGCAGGGGCTGAAACCGGCGCCAGATCTGTGGACGACATCTCCGTCAGGCTCTTTGACGCACTCCAGGAGATCGCCGCCGAGACAGCCGCTTGGGAGGCGGTTCGTCGCCACCATCAGGCGGTCCGAAAGCTTGAGACCAGCCACTTCGACGATCTCTTGCGTAACCGACATCAGATTAGATTGACCGTCGGGCTGAATCGACTCATCGGGCAGATCGTTGGCTACGCGCCCGATGCAATCACCCTCGTCACCCAAGACGAACGAGTCCATCTGATCAACACCTCTGCCATCTCCTCCATGCAATTCATGGATGCACGAAAGGAACCCGCCGAAGCACTTGTCTCTTTTGCCACCGAACTCGAACGACTCGCGAGTCAGAGTGTCTGCAGTCTTACCGACATATCGGGGCACACCGACACACTCGAACTTCTGATTACACTTGCTGAGGACTACCTGTACTACAGGAGCCACGGAGGTTTCCCTACCGCCCTGCGGCTTACGCATATCGCTCTGGTCAGTCCAGGGCTCCCTGTCTCATACAATGCATCTTACTAATTAGCCTACCACCAAACGAGCACAGCAAACAGCCATTAGCTGCCAATCTTAGGCCTCAAGCACCGCCAACCTATGGCTCGGCCATGTCGATCCGGACTGGACAATCCTGACTCACTAGTCAATAACGCTTTGAGTATCTACCTCGACAGAACTCAAGTTCTGATGGTTGGCATCCATCTCATCGAACTGATAAAGATGCCTGAGGTCACCAGGTGTTATACGACTTCTTTGCACGTAATCATCGAGATCTTCATGGCGCAACCGAATATTGCGTCCAATCTGGTACCCCACTAGCTGGCCCTCATCAATCAACCGGTATAGCGTACGCAATGAGACCCCAAGTCGTTCAGCCGCATCTTTGGAACTCAGCCACCTGCCATCTACCACAAAGTCCCTCCATCTACCACTGTTTATCATAGTTCATCAGAGGATGACTTGACACCTCATAAGAATACTCAGTAGGCTCCAGTCTCGCAAGGATGCACTCGTACTGCCTGCAGAGGAGCCGTTGGCCGTAGCCATCCGACCATTCGGTTTGCTAGGCGCCACGGTTTTCTAGCTGCCACAGTACACAAACGCTCAGGGAGGAACCATGCGATCGATAGCTACACCTATACATCACGATGACCAGAAATGGTCCGAGAAACGCAAACGACTTCGAAGCAGGCGCCATATCGAGCCAGCAAGGTTGCGCTTCGTTGGTCTCGTAACGATGTTGGCCCTCGCTGTCGCCACTCTCGGCGCCTCCTTGGTCCATGAGGTGCAGAGTCCACCAACCAGCTGGGTGCCAGTAGCGAAGATCGCTATTCCCGCAGGTGCTGCCCTCCTGCCTCAGGACCTGGAGTTGCGTAAGACCGTCCTACCTAGCTGGCTTGCCAGTTCGGTCACCTCCAATCCAACCTCGTTGATCGGTCAGATCGCAACCAGCTCTATAGCTCCGGATGAGATTATTGAGGGATCGATGGTCAGCCACGTCGCACCGGCCGCCCACCTGCCTCTCGTAACGCTAACATTGTCAACCTCAACCGTTGCCGCTGGACTCGTACAACCAGGCGATCGCATCGACGTCATCGCCACCTACACCGCCGCCAGTGGCGTCGCCTCCTCTGAAGTACTCGCAACCGACCTTCGCGTCACCGCCCTCTCCAGCAGCAATGGCACTTACCTAATCACAGTCGGAGTCGATCATGTCGAGACAGCCCTCGCTCTTTACCAGGCCGAACAGATCGGAAAGATCGCACTCATCGGTGCCACTGGCGTGACCGGACATACCGCTCTTCGGGTCTATCCGCCGATCGGAGCTCCTCATGTCCCATAAGCCACTCGTAGTCATCATCGAGAGCACTGATGACTACGATGCCTCCACCGCGCTCGCTCACCTCGCTCCGAAAGCGGAGGAGATTCGAATCCGTTGCCTCGAAGACCCACAACAACTGACCGAGATCCCCGAAGTCGCATTGGTTATCTCGTCATCACCGCTCAAGGACTGGCGCACCCTCACGCCAAACGAAATCCTCGCACTCGATCCAACGTCGCTGGTCAATCTAGCCAAAAGACCGCAGACCCCAACTAGCATCTCACGGTCCCAGCATCCGGCGCCAAGTACCTCTAACCCAGGAGAACAACCGAGTGGTTGGAGAGGAGCTGTGAGCATCGATGGCGATGACGACTCACTTCTAGCCGAGTTGTCCACGCATACAGAGCCATCGACAGCACCAGCACTCCATCTAGACACTCCAGAGCTGACACAGACCCTGACTGTCGGTTCGTCAAAGTGCACTGCTTATTCCAGCGCAATAGATGACACTACCGGCGACCTATCGGTCTCTGACTGTAGCTCTCCACTGGATCCGACCCAGTCAGTCAACACAACACCTAGGGCACCGGCAATGGGGTGCTGGGTGATCCCAGTTCTTGGCACCGACCCATGCCTCACCGCTCAAATCAGCTGTATCCTGGCTCAACTCGCCACTGAGCACCGAGACACCGTGTTGATGGAACTCGATCGCCATGGACTCCAACGATTCCTCCATGATCTTCCACTAGAGACACCATCGCTTGATGCTTTTACCAGCTCAGTATCGACTGAATCGATCATCGACTTCGCGCCGCTAATTCCATCACGCGGTTATCACCTACTGCCTCGTCTCCATCGCAACCACCTCGCCAGAGAGCCGGAGCCCGATCGAATCGAAGCACTACTCAAGGGTTTGGCCGAGAGCGGCGCCACCATAGTGGTGCCGCTAGATGCCGCGATCGCAACCTCCAAACCAACCGATCAGACTGAGGTTGCTGACCTCCTTGCCGAGAGCTTGCTGCGTCACAGCAAGATGATGGTCTTTGTCGCCTCTGGTGGCCTTGTCCCCACCTTTGCCCTCGTCAACTTGATACGCGAGAGTCTCCGTCGTTTCAACGATGCGTGTGAACTCCTGATCATCACCACCGGAAACAGAGACGAGCTACGTCGCGGGCGCGACCTGCATCAACTCCTGACCGAGGCGATTCCCGAGAGTATTGCGCGGCTAGCGACGCTGGAGATTGTCACCCTTGGCAGCCTCGCCCTCGATGAGTTTCACGAGCGGGTTCTGCCGTTTCCTGCTGCACTACTCCGTGGGTTACGTCCCTTCAGCAAGCGCGCGGCTCTACTGCCTCCGATCGTCCCCGATCTTCATGCCCAGATGATCTCGCACCCCTTTTATGAACGAGTCGATCCACTGTTAAACTTCTTCAGCAAGGTTCAGGACTAATGCGAAGCAGGAACGACCTGATCGCCACGGAGCGACCAATCCCCTTCCTCGCTCAAATAGGTAATGGTCGCGAGCGTCGATGCCTTTGCCGACCAGGCGACAATCGGACTCTCGATGGGACCATAAAGTGCCTGAACCAGCTCGGGTACTACCCTAAGACCGGCTTCGAGATGATGACGAATCTGTTCCACGCGCTCGAGTCGATGAGAACGGTAGTAGGCAATGACGCTGCGGCCAAGGTTTGCGTCCATAGCGGGACCGTGTCCTGGCGCTATCGCCACAAACTCCGTGCCTTCCACCTTGGTCAGGGAGCGCAAGTACTGTCGAAGAGATCCATCTGGGTGCAGAATCGCCGTCGTCCCTCGTCCAAGAAGGTGATCGCCACTCAGAAGAACGCCGTCAGCACTGACGTAGCTAAGCGAATCACCGCTGTGACCCGGTGTCTGCAGCACGCCGATGCCACACCCGGTGAGGATCCGCTGAGCCAGCGCAGAATCAACGATCTCTTGTGCGGTGATAAAAGGCACGCTGAATTCATCTGCGGCCTGCGTGCCAAGTGCCGCATGATCGGGATGTGCATGGGTCGTGATCACAGCCTGCACTTCGAGCTGGCGCGATCTAATCTCATGGACCATGGCCGAGAGGTGCTCTGCTACCACAGGACCAGGGTCAATAACGACCACTCGCGACCGACCGGTGTCGGCCACCAGATAGGTATTGGTTCCATCCAACGTCATCGGCGACGGGTTTGGGGCGAGAATGCGAATCACAGTGGTACTAATCTCGACGACTCCAGCCTCGACCGGCGGTGCCTTTGGATCCCGAGGATCAATCGCATTCACCCTTCCGCCCACCTTTCGAACCATAGTATTCAATCGACCGACGCTCCAGTCAACGACCAGAATCAAGCACGCCAACCAACCCCAATGGCCCCCATCGGCGGCTCGGTCACGGTCGCCACCACAAGCCATACTAAGGGCGAGAACCGGAGTCCCATCCAAGGAGAGAACCGTGCAATTCAGATCTGATGCCGCCGAAGGTTTTCTTGCCTGTTGCGCCTTGGTTGAGCAACGAGTACAGGCAGTTGCGAAAGAAGAACACCTCGACCCAGAAGACCCACGAGCAGCAGGTAGAATCCGCGAACTTGCACGCTCAGAGGCCGAACACAGTACGCACGGACTTCGACTCGTGGAGGCTGATCGCGATATCGGCATCGACCATGTCGCTGACTACGTCACTCGAAGTATGCTCGGCGCCGGTCCGCTACAACCACTCCTGGAGGACCAACGTCTGGAAGAGATCATGATCAACGGACCGCGCGAGATATTTGTGCTACGGTCAGGCTCCGGTCATCTTCGCTATCCAGAGGGCTTCTATCACGAAGCGCATCTTCGTCGCATAATCGAACGACTCGCTGCTCGCTCACTCGGCAACAGTCGCGCTCTAGACCCTTCAGAGGGGATACAAGATATCAGCCTTCCTGACGGTTCTCGTCTCCACCTTGTCCATCCAGAACTGTCAGCGACTGGACATATGCTCGTAAACCTGCGCAGGGTCTCCTACCAACCGCACGCCATCGACCGAGTTGTGATCCATGAACTCCTGATCATGGCGCTTAACGAAGGAGCAACGATAGTAATAGCAGGGCTACCCGGATCTGGCAAAACCACGTTGGCGAGACGATTACTCTCCAGCGTCGATCCACGCAGTCGAATAGTCATAGCCGAAGAGGTTGCCGAGACCGGCGTTGGCCTGGCCAACGTTGCCCACCTCCAGACGCGTAGGGCTCGTCGTGGTGCTTCAGCCATCGACTTGAGGACGCTAGTCACTGCCTTCTTGCGGATGGCTCCTTCGATAGCAGTGGTTGGTGAGATCCGTGATAAGGAGGCGCTGCCATTCTTACTGACCACCACCAGTGGAATCCCAGGGCTCACCACCATCCATGCCAGGGATGCCCGTGGTGCACTCACTCGTCTTCGACTACTCTCAGAACTCAATGGCGGTGCGATATCGAGTGGTTCGATGAGTCAACTCATCGCCGATGGAATAGATATCGTCGTCTACCAAGCAAAGGTTGACCAAAGCTTTGCTATCACTGAGGTGGCACTGGTGGAGGACGTCATTCACACCCAAGGAAACACCAACTTCGTTACCATCGAACTTGACCTTGAACATGGGTCTCTTGCTGCACCCATTCCTCACAACGCTCGACTTCTCCAGCGCTACCCCGGGCTAAAGCGTCTCATGAGCTCGCCGACGATCGCGGAGCTCGCATGATCGCGATCATTTGCTCGGTCATCGTCATCGCCGGAGTGGTCTTCGAGTTCGTGAGCCATCGACCAATTCAACCACGACGGCACCTAAAAGGCGTCCAGATCGTTCCTTTACTCCTGACGATCTCGGTCATTGCACTTGTCCTATCGCCCGCGATTGGATTGATCGCCGGTGGAGCAGCACTGATACTCGTGGTGGTCGACTCCTCCCACAAAGGCGAGAAGCTCAACTTTGCGCTTAGCAACGCTTGGTCGATGGTGCTCGACGAGACGGCCACCCGGATCTCGAGCCTCGGTGACCCTCTACCAATCGCCTTCTTTGCAGCTGCAGCATCACTACCGAAGTCTTTGGAGACTCTTGTTGACGCGGGTGCTAAGAATTACCAGCTAACAGGTGATTTCCAGGCAGCACTCGCCCCTCTGATTGCAAGACTTGGTCCAGGGTCATCCACCGAGACGCTACGGATGTTGGCGAGTCTCACAAGCGTATCGACTTCAGAGGCGCAGGCCACTCTCGCCGTGCTCTCAGAGCGTCATCGTGAAGATCACAACCTCACCATGGAGCTACAGGCGAAACTTTCTGGAGCAAAACTAGCTCGAGCCTTCGTCGTCGCCGTTCCTTTCTTTCTGATGGCGATAGGAGTGATCATCGGCGGAGGTATCGCCCCCTACCTCACTCGACTGGGCCTCAGCATGAGCACTATAGCACTGACAATAATCACGTTGTGTTGGCTCTGGGCGGATCGATATCTTGCTCCATTAGGACACTCTCACACTCGAACCCAGCGCAGGTCGAAAATCATTGACCTCATGAACTGGACCGCTCCGTGACCGCCAGAATCATAACCCTACTGTTGATCGTCATCCTCGTGGCCATCGCAGCCCAGCTCAGCAAGCACTCCCCACTCAACAGGGACCATGAGCGCCTCCTGCGTCATCTTCGCCCAGTTGGAGAACGCCCAAGTCAGCGCACGAATCTTTTTAACGATGTGACTACCAGCATCAGCAGAGAATTGGCACTCCTATTGATAGATCAGCCTCCAGCTCGATATCTGCTGACCATCTCTACGAACGCAAGCGTGGTGACCGCGTTGCTGGTAGTGGTGTCGACTCTAATCACTCCCACAATCGCACCATTCCTCGCGGCTGCAGTCGCATGGTTTCTCATGGTTGCGATGCAACGACTACTCCTGTTTACAAAGGCACAGCAGGCAGCCGACGCTCTCCGCAATGACATGCCGCTCCTGCTGAGCGAACTTCAGACCTCGCTCGAGAGAGGAAACTCTCTCACCTCAGCGGTCATAGCCACTGCTCGCTCCACCCAAACAGTATGGCGTGACCAGCTTGAACGCTCAGCCGCCTCGCTCACCAGAGGCGAGCCGCTGTCGAGAGTACTAGCAGACCTCGCTCATAACGTCTCGGACCCCGACGTCCAACGAGCGCTCGAACTCTTAGCTCTCTCGAACCAGCATCAGGTAGCCCAACAATTAGTTGCCCAGCTGCTGACAAAGGCAAAACTCGACCACCATCATCGGCTCATCGCCACCGCAGGCAAGCGCGAACAGTTGATCTGGATTCCAGTTGCCCTCGCTACCCTCATCCCTGGAGTACTACTGGTCATCGTACCACTTATCGGCTCGCTAAAAATGCTCGCCTTGCATCCTTGAGGATCAACCAGTCTTGGAGTCGAATGAACCCGAGAACCACTGGGCCATAGGGGCCGAGATCGATCAACCGAGCGACCTGCGATCTTGCGCACGATCCTTTGATTACATCGCCGATTTACCGCTATCATGGGCCGGTTAGGCTGGTGTTGGAGTGCACTCAAGGGGGGAGACTTAGATGGCTAGTGAGAACTCGTATCTCGACTACTCGAGCCGCAACGATCGGCTAAGCGGCGGGGCCAGGCGAATTCCGATCGAAACACCTGCTGGCAGCTTTTATGTCTGGACCAAGCGGGTCGGCAACAACCCAAAACTCAAGGTGCTACTGCTTCATGGAGGACCGGGTGCGAACCACGCCTACTTTGAGGCCGTCGATAGCTACTTCCCAGCCTCCGGCATCGAGTACTACTATTACGACCAACTCGGGTCGATCTTCAGCGACCAACCGAACGAACCATCGCTATGGGAGATCGACCGCTTCGTAGACGAAGTCGAACAGGTGCGCTACGCCCTCGGTCTGGACCGTGACAACTTCGTGTTGCTCGGACATTCATGGGGTGGCATCCTCGCTATCGAATACGCCTTAGCCCATCAGGATCATCTACGCGGCCTCGTGATCTCCAACATGATGGCCAGTGCACCGGCGTATACCGCCTACGCAGAGCAGGTCCTGATGCCGCAGATGGATCAGGACGCGCTCTCAGAGATCAAGGCTATCGAAGCGGCAGGAGATATAGACAATCCTCGCTACATGGAGCTCTTGATTCCTCACTTTTACGAGTATCACACCTTACGGATGCCAGCTGCTGAATGGCCCGACCCAGTGCAGAGAGGATTCGATCATATCAATCAACAGATCTACGTATCCATGCAAGGACCAAGTGAACTCGGCATGAGTGCCGACGCCAAACTTGCAGCCTGGGATCGGGTAAATGACCTCGAGAAGATCATGGTACCGACTCTGGTCATTGGCGCGCGCTACGACACCATGGATCCAGCCCACATGGAGATGATGTCCGAGAGGCTCCCCCGTGGTCACTACCTGTACTGTCCTAACGGGAGCCACATGGCGCTCTATGACGACCAGCAGACCTACTTTGCAGGGCTAGTCGACTTCCTCCGGCAGCTACCGAGCTAATAACAAATCAGGACCCGACCCGTAGCATTCGCAGCGACGTCTATGGCCACAGCACTCGACTCCCTAGACCCACCGTCGATTGGCACATGAGACGCCTATCTGTGTGATCAGCTCACCAGGCCGGCATCTAGAGACACACGACATTCGCACGGTGTAGTAGCAGCCAGTTGCAGATCCCTGCCAGCTACGCCCATTTCACCTCGAAGAGCACACGAAGATATGCTGACAGCTCGCCTCAAGATCCAGAGAGTATCCAGAGCGAAACTCACGCAATGATCTCTACTGCCAACACACCAATAACCAGCTAGATTTTTCGCCTCCTGCATTGACATATTGCAGCAATGAAGCTAGAATATCATTCAATCCAAGGAAGGAGAATTCTATGCTGACATGGAAGTTGGCTCGAGTGTCGTCGATCATTCGTTTTACGGTGAATCGGTGCATTATGACCCTGATGTTTGCCTTCGGCTCCTTACGCGAATTTGCGTATACCCAACTCAGCCACATAGGTAGTTTGGGGGATGAAGCAGGCGAGGGTGTCATCTCTACCGCCATCGTAGTAATGATCATGGCGTTTCTCGCAGTTGGACTCTGGGTCGCGTTCAAGCTTATCATGTCCAATGCGACGAGCTCGATCTCGACCCAGGTCGCAAAGATAGGACAATGAGCTGGCTCTTTGTCCGCTCCTACTGGTGCTCTCGACGATGGGTACCAGCCGTACTCGCCACAGCGTACAAGTCCGGCAAGAAGCGACACTAAGGACCGATTCGGTGTCCAGTTACCCAAAAGTTGGGATACATGACGCAATCGATAGCTCTGGATCCTCACTCGTTACCACGCTCATCGCCGGAACAGTTGGTCTTATCCTGCTCATCGTCACCGTCCAGTCCGTAACTGCAATCATCCTCTGGATTCAACTAAATTCACTCGCCAATCATGCTGCAGTCCTCGCAGCAAGCGACCTCACCAATGGAGCAGCAAATGCGATCAGAACCGCTGATTCATCCATCTATGCATCGGGGATAACAGGTGTTCATCAAGGAGACATTAGCTGGTATATTCATGGACAAATGGTGGAGCTCACGCTCCGACGCCATGTTACCCTCTTGGTCGCTCCCAGCTCGATTATGGCACATGCCACTGCATTGGTTAACTAGGCAACAAAACCTTCAATCAAGGGAGACTACGGACGGCTTCATCGACCTGATCACGCTCATCTTCGCCAGCGTTCTCGTGCTCGTAGTGCTCATCCCGTTCGTGATCGGAACAGTGCGGATCGTAGTGCTTAAACAACAACTCGACCAACGGGCCTGGAATCTTCTGCGCGCTGCAACCACACAAGGACTGTCTCCTCCCTCCACGCTCCGCATCGATGGCCAAAGCGTGAGCGTCGCGTTACAGGGATCGCTTAGTGGCTGCAGCGTCAACCGACTCACTCTCAGCACCAACACCACCCTTCCCGGCCTCGCCCTCCTTGGACGCTCCATCAGCAGCTACCAGGTAACGGGCTCGGCAACCATTGCTATTGGTGGGTATCGAAACCCTGACAGCGAAGGAATCAACTGTGCAGTTACCATCCAGGGCAACTAGAGCTAATACCGAATCCGGCTCGGCATTGATACTGCTGCCGTTGATCGCTATGGTGGTAGTGATCCTGACCACCTTGGCCATAAACGCTGCATCACTCTACCTTGCCCAACACCAACTCACCCAGGTGGCCGAGGCCTGTGCGATTCAGGGAACACGAGCACTTGACCCATCGTCGTACTATTCGCGAGGTGTGCTCACCCTGTCGCCATCGACCGCTCGACAGGACGTAACTAGCTGCGTTTACAACGAGACCTCAACCAATACAAGCATCCTCGTCTCCTACCCCGCACCACTCAGCCTGACCGTTAGGCTGACGCAGCCACAGCGTGCTCCTCTACTCGCCATTATGCATATCGACCAGGGTATCATCACAGCCTCTGCTACCGCTAGCGCAGTACCGTCAACACCGATCGCTCCAGCCCGCGCTTAGCCGCCGCTCGCATACAGTTCAGACCGCGTCAATATCAGGCACTAGGCTGGTGGGGTGAATACTCCTGTCGATGCACACCTGAGCCAAGATCACCGCCACCTCCTTGTTGCCGCTTCGCTCGGATCCAAGCTCGGCCTCCGTCCCATCGGGCCGCTCGCGGCGCTAGAGCTGGATGACGCCTCCTGCGCCCCGGTCATCGAGCGAGAGGTAGACAATACACGCTACTTCATCGCGAATCGAAGAATACCTCTTGACGGAGCAACGAACTTTCGCGATGCAGGCGGTCGTAGAACCGAAAACGGCGACTTAGTCGAGTGGCGCACCCACTATCGGTCCGAGAACCTGGTCAAGCTCACCTCACGTGACTGGGAACTCGTCGAAGCCCTCGGCATAGATATGATCCTCGATCTGCGCCACGGCGATGAGTCAGGACTCGCACCGTCTAAGGCACCGAGCAGCATCAGCATCGTACAGATCCCTATCGTTGGCAATCTCGCCGGTCACGTCGACGCAACGAGTGCTCTACTCGATGGCAAGATAGACCGCATCGACGACGATGCCATGCGATCCATGTATCTTGACCTCGTCGCACAGCACGGCCAAGACCTATTGACAGCCTTCGAGCTCTACCGCGATCACGACCACCCAGTCCTCGTGCACTGCACAGCCGGTAAGGATCGAACCGGGATAGTCGTTGCACTTTGGCAACTATCTCAGGGAGTCTCTCCTAGAGAGGTGCTCGAAGACTATCGCCTATCCTCTCTCTATCGCACACTACCCCGCTTCTTGACGCTACGTCCCGACCTACTTGCTGCACACGTGAATCCTCGCAACATCCATAGCTACATCTCGACCCAGAATGAATCGCTGGCCGCAGCGCTCGAGGCACTCGATCTCAACTCCGTTCTTCGTCGCTAGACTCGACCACGGTCCGAGTGATCAGCCCTAGTCATCCACCCGAGTGGGCGACAACCCGCTGATATAGCCAAACTCGTAGCCATCCGCGGTGCGATCTGACAATACTCCGTGTTTAGCTAGCTTTTCAACTCTCCCTGTGCATTCTCGTGCTAATAGATAATACAAACAAGCGACTTAGCTCCCCCCAGTAATTCCAACTATGCGTATCGATATTTGCGACTGCAATTATAGATCGATGGCGGCATGTGGGGATCACTTCAAGCGGATTAATGCCCAGCTGAAACGCGAACGCGGCTTAACGGTGTGCTATGCTTGTCCCAAATGTGGGGGTGTAATTGACAAGCCGATTGGAACGCACTACCATCTGTATCAATACATGGTTGCGGAGTGAACTACCGCAAACGAAGTACTAGATAACATATAAGGGGGAAGAATGGCCGATGATGGCGCCACAATTGAGGCACTGTTCTCCGAGGGACGAAAGTTCGATCCTCCGGCGCAGCTCCGTGAAACCGCCGCAATCAACTCGCCGCAAATCTACCGTGAGGGCGAAGACTACGAGACCTACTGGGCCACTCAAGCTGAACGAGTGCTCTGGCGGCGGCGGTGGGATCGGGTCCTCGACTGGTCAAATCCACCATTCGCCAAGTGGTTTGAGGGAGCAACCCTCAACATCACCGAGAGCTGTCTAGATCGCCACGTGGCAGCGACGCCAGACAAGGTCGCCTATCACTTTGAAGGAGAGGAGGGGGATACTCGAACCCTCACCTATCGCGACCTTCTCGGCGAGGTATGCAAGCTCGCCAATGGCTTGAGTTCGCTCGGGGTTAGCAAGGGTGACCGGGTAGCAATCTATATGGGCATGGTGCCTGAATTCCCGATTGCGTTGCTGGCTTGTGCGAGAATCGGTGCGGTCCACTCAGTGGTATTTGGGGGCTTCTCACCAGACGCGCTCGCCGACCGCATCAATGATGCTCAGGCTAAGGTGCTTATCACCTGTGATCAATCTCGGCGTAAAGGTCAGCTCGTCGAACTCAAAACCTTCGCAGATCGTGCACTCGAGAATACACCATCGATCGAGCATGTCGTGGTCGTCGAGCGTACAGGGAATGCAGTCCCTATGCAGACAGGACGGGACATAACCTATGCAGCACTTACCGAAAACCAATCGGCCGAGCGCGAGGCTACAGAGACCTCGAGCGAAGATCCGCTATACATCCTCTATACCTCAGGAACAACTGGTCGACCGAAGGGCATCTTGCATACCACCGGTGGCTATCTCGTAGGTGTTGCTACAACCCACGCTCAGGTCTTTGACCTCCGCCCGGAGGATGTCTACTGGTGCACCGCCGACATCGGATGGGTCACAGGCCATAGCTATATCGTCTATGGCCCGCTCGCCAACGGAGCCACTAGCGTGCTCTACGAAGGAGTCCCCGACTATCCGGACAAGGATCGCTACTGGTCAATCATCGAAAAATACAAGGTCACTCAGCTCTACACAGCACCGACATCGATCAGGACGTTCATGAAGTGGGGAACCGAATTCCCTGATCGTCACAACATGGAGTCATTGCGCATTATTGGTACTGTTGGTGAGCCGATCAATCCTGAGGCATGGATGTGGTATCGAAAAGTCATTGGTGGCGATCGCTGTCCAGTGGTAGACACCTGGTGGCAAACCGAAACCGGCAACATGATGATCTCGCCGCTACCAGCCATTACGGCAGCAAAACCTGGGTCGGCAACCATTCCACTTCCAGGGATCGGCGCAGATATCGTCGATGATAGTGGCGTGTCAGTTCCACTCGGTGGAGGTGGGTATCTAGTCTTGACCCACCCGTGGCCAGCGATGGCGCGTACCATCTATGGTGATCCCGATAGATTTGTCGATACCTACTGGTCTCGGTTCTCAGATCCAGCCAATGGATTGTGGCGCTATTTTGCAGGGGATGGAGCCAAGCGCGATGAGGATGGATACTACTGGCTCTTGGGCCGAGTCGACGACGTTATGAACGTCTCTGGCCACCGGATCTCTACCCTCGAGGTAGAGTCGGCCCTAGTCGACCATCCCTCAGTGGCCGAAGCCGCAGTGATCGGCCGAAACGACCCGATCACCGGTCAAGCTATCGCAGCATTCGTTACCCTGCGCTCAGGAATCATCGGAACTGAAGCGCTCATCCTCGAGCTTCGAGATCATGTAGCGGACAAGATCGGTAAGATTGCCAGGCCGGCATCTATCGTGTTCACCGAGGAGCTTCCAAAGACACGCTCGGGTAAGATCATGCGCCGGCTCCTCCGCGACATCTCCGAACAGCGCAAGCTAGGAGATGTCACGACGCTGGCGAACGCCGATGTTGTACAGGAGATCGCTGATCGAGCGAACTCCATGAAAGCTTCAACCGAGGAGTAGCGGACCACTAGTGACGGAGGGGTAGCCAAGCAACGGGGTATGACAACATCAGCAGCCAACATGAGCTAAGTCATAGACATAACTAGTGCTTTGACCTATGGATCCAACGACAGGGGGTGTGGAACCAATGGTAACCAAATGGATTCGGCGTGCGGTTAATTCGGACACAAGCGGATCGCAACTGCGGCGTCCGTTCGTCAGTGTCGGCTCATCCTACGGTAAAACGGCTACTGCAACCAACCTACCTGCTAGCTCCCAGACAGGGGGGTGCCTATCGAACTAGGTATCAACCAGCATGGAGTTAGGGGTAGCAACCAACAATCGAGACAAATTGGTAATTCTAGTGCAGAAGTGTTGCAGACGCAATGCCTGTGCAAGTGCGCTGTTATTCAACAACGAAGAGCAGCATGTAAATTAAGAAAGGACATTATATGTCAGCAAAAGACACCTTCGCGGATCCTGGCCACTGGGCAGTAACCGCGTTCTCGGCCACCTCGTTGATGTTGGGTATTATCAATGCCCATCTCATCAGTGGGACCGCGATCGGAATCATCATCCCAACCGCCTTCCTGTTCGGTGGCCTTGTTCAGATTATTGCAGCCGTCATTGAGATCGCACGTGGTAGCACCTTTGGTGCCGTCGCCTTCGGATCATACGGACCATTCTGGATCATCGTAGGACTCTACCTACAGTTCTACGCCAAGACAGTCGCTCCAGCGAGCGTTGGTAGTGCATTCGCACTCTTCTTGTGGATGTTTGCGATCATCTCGCTCTACCTGTTCATCGCCTCGTTGAAGACGGACGTAGTCCTAGCCATCATTTTGTTCCTGCTGACAGTCACCTTCATACTCCTCGCCCTTGGCCAAGGAATGAACTCGACCAGCCTGACTGAGACCGGTGGTTGGACCACGATCATCTTCGCGATTCTTGGCTTCTACCATGCCGCATCAGGGACGATCACCTCAACCTGGGGACGTGTCCTGCTACCGATAGGGCCACTGACGCCGAAGGCACCAGCCCAAACTGGCCAGGCCTCCCATCCCCCTATGACCCCGGTGGACCGCTAGTATCAGAGACTAATTGGCTACGGTTGTGGGTCACCCACAATTGGTAACCACAATGGCCGGTGCTCTAACGAGCGTCGGCCATTGTGGTTTACGGCCACCAGCAACATCGTCCACGCAGTCTGGCTCGTCAAGCGCCGACAATAGCGGCAACGACTAGTCACCAACTATTCGAACTATTACAGGAACGCAACGTCACCGCCTAAACTTCGGGACCATCTGCTTGCTTCGGCGACAGCGAGGCGATTAGCTCATCTACCAAAGGAAGGAACGGACCACCATCTAACAGGGCGTGTAGCTTTAGGGCCGCTTCTTGAGCCCCAATGTGGTCCTTCGCCGCCAACCGATCTGCTACGAAGTCAAGGACATCGGGAAGTTCCGCATACAGTGCGAGCTGGTTGAGCTCACGAATGGAGTCTGCTCCACGACGAACTAGCTCGAAATTCCCGACAACCGCCGCTCGCAAAGCTCTCTCCAGAGCACTCACGACCTCACGTTGGCGTTGACCATCCATATAGCGACCACCTTTACCATGACGGACATCTAGCTAACAGCGAAACAGGCGTCGAGGTCGATACCACCTACTGAGGCATGCTAGCAAAATTGCTGCAACAGCGTTAGATCGCGTAGTTCGATCAAGGCAGTCAACAACCCAGAGAACTCATCGTCACTGGCCGCAAGCAGCCGATTCAACAGTACAGATGGTTCAGACAACGGCTGGTCGCAGGAGGCTGAGAGGAGGAGCAGGTCGGCGACATCGTCACCAGTGGCAGCCTCGCCGGCTAGTACGCTGATAAGCCTGTGCACTTGATCGTGACGGCTTAACTCGCCCTCTTCTAGACTATCGAGCAGAGCACCTAGCTCCATCGCCTGTCTCTTAGAGACTCCGAGGCTCACCGCTTAGCGGATACCGAACTAGCTAGAGACTCGCAAACCGAGGTCGTCCAAGAAGGCGATCATGTCCTCGAACGAGAGTCCAAGTACAGCGCCTATAATCTTTAGATCATCCGAACGTACGGTCATGACTCTACCGTTAAAATCCTGACGCGAGATCTGGATCATCGACAAGTATCGGCTGATCAGATCACGTTCCGGTCCAATCATCGACGATAGTCGACCAAGATCAATGGTGCACTTGACCGAACCGGTCACCCGAGAACGAGCCACCCCAGCGCTGATCTGGCGCTCGAGACCAGCAAGATCGATCCGATTGTGATCGTCTGTGACCGAAGCGACCCTATCGCGATTGCTGAGCGCAAAGAACTCGCGACCAGCGAGTTCAGGGGGCAGGAGTTGGTCGACTCCCACATGGTAGAACTCCGCCAAGCGTTGGAGTCGTGGAACCGATATCGAGCGCTCGCCTCGCTCATAAGCGCCAAGAACCGATGCCTTAAATTCCTTCTCAGAGATCGCCTCGACAGCCTGTAGCGAGTAACGCTGTTGCTTGCGCACAGATCGCAGACGTTTCCCTACCTCACGCGCATAATCTCGCTCCGCCTGATCCATCGCCACTCCTTGCTCCATCTCGCAGAGGACCTGTGTCTACTCCGTGTGGCCAAAGTATATCAGGAATTATCACAAATACAAATCAACGACGCTCGTAAAGCGGCCAAAACTACGGCACCAGCGACTGCAGCAGTCTCAATTCGCAGAATTGGAAGACCCAGGCTCACTCTGGGTATGGACTCAGGTGAGATAACCACACCCGACTCTGGACCCACTACCAACGTCGTAACCCCAGTTGGGAGCGGGCCGCCGTCCGGATCGAGAATAGCGACTCCAGCACTTGTATCACCGAAGAACTCCTGGGCCTCCATGGGAGGAGTGATGTCTGGTAGCCAAAGCCGCTCGGACTGCTGAGATGCCTCGCGAGCGATACGATCGAGGCGGTCGAGACCAGCGGCGGAGATCTGTACTCCTCCGCGTCGATCACCGCTATCGGATAGCAGATGAATGCGGTCTATTCCGACCTCGGTCAGTTTCTGCACCGCCCACGATAGCCGTTCATTCGAGGGCAAGAACATCGCTATCCCAAGGCTTGGCGTCTGGCGTTGCGGCGTCTGAATATCGGAGAGCGGGACCAAGTGCACTCTTGGCTGAACTGCGTCGACCTTTACAGCCCGAAAGCTTCCTGCCCCGTCACCAACAAAAAGCTCAGCACCCACTCGCAGACGACGAACAACCCCCAGATGGTGGCCGAGCTCACGCGACACCTCTAGCGTATCTAAATCATCGACCAACGCGAACGGATGAAGGCGTTGCGCGCTCACTTAGGGCTTGAAGGCTGACTTGAGCTTCGAAAAAATACTATGTTCATGGTGCTCAAGAACCTGCTCACCACGTAGTTCAGCAAGCTGGCGGAGCAACCCCTCCTCCTCTTCACTGAGCTCATCTGGCATCTTTACATCCATCGCAACAATTAGATCACCACGGCCACGGCCACGGCCAGAGAGAACGGGAACACCCTTACCCTTTATGTGCAGCGTTGAGCCAGGTTGTGTTCCTGGCGCAATCTCAATAGTCTCGGTTCCATCAAGGCTCTCGAAGTTTATGCGGGCACCTAGCGAGGCTTGCACGTAAGAGATCGGCAACCGCATCCACAGGTCATTGCCTTGGCGTTCAAACCTGTCTGAGGATGCCGCATTCACATGAACATACAGGCTCCCAGGCTGACCACCTCTTGGTGCAGCAGCACCCTTTCCGGTCAAGCGTAGGACAAGGCCGTTATCCGCCCCTGGTGGTACCTCGATGGTAAAGTGACGCTCGAGGGTCTTGCGCCCCTCACCTCTACAATCAGAACAGAGGTCGCGGACCACCTTCCCCTCTCCATGGCAGACGTCGCAGGTCATGGTGGTCACCATCCGACCCAAAAATGACTGTGTCACCCGTTTGACCGAACCACTACCTTGGCACTGCGCGCAAACCGTTGCGGAGGTACCAGGCCTAGCGCCAGAGCCGCTACAGGTAGGACAGGTCGTAGGCATCTTCAAGGAGATCTCCTTTTGACACCCAAATACCGCCTCTTCAAACGTGAGGTTTACTGCCGTCTCCATGTCTTCACCACGACGCGGTCCCGCAGTCTCCTGTGTGCCAAAACCTTGACCGAACACTGTCTGAAAGATGTCGGAGAAGTTCGGCTGGAACGGCCCACCGGCACCACCAAACGGATCCCCACCAGCACCACTGGAGGAGCCATAGAGATCGTACTGACGTCGCTTGTCGGGATCGCTTAAGGTGTCATAGGCCTCAGTCACCAGCTTGAAGCGGTTCTCAGCCTCCTTGTCACCTCCGTTTACGTCAGGATGAAGTTGGCGAGCTAGTTTCCGATAGGAACGTTTGATATCATCCGCGGAAGCACTACGCGCAACTCCTAAGACCTCGTAATAATCGACCACATTCCTCCTTATCGCACGGCACGCGCTACCTGCGCGCTGAGTGCCTCGACCGCGGCCAAGGCTCGCGAATAGTCCATCCGTGTAGGCCCAATCAACCCGATCGAACCCACAAGCTCACCGTCAATCTCACACGGCGCTACTACAAGTGAGCAATCATTGAGTGCCTCTACTCCACCCTCATCGCCGATGCTAACCATGCTTCCAGTCTCGATCAGCGTACGAATAAGGTCGACTACGTGGACATCATGTTCGAGGGTCTCAAGAACCTTTGCTACCTGGTCGAGCTGCTCTAGGGCGGCGGCGGTTTTGGATAGCTCACGCACACGAAGTCCTACCTCTTCTCGAACCCGCAAGTCATTGATCGCAGTCGCCACCGCGCTAAAAAGGGTCTCGAGAACCGACCCACGCGGATCACCGTCGTTGGATCCCCTCTGGCCACCATCAGCACCAGACTCGTCTACTACATCACCGCCGAGCTTCGCAATATCAATGGGGACGCTCATATCCTTACCTACGAGCATCGCGGAGAGCCTTGATCCAACCTCACTGGCTAGCCAATCATCAACGGCGACACTTGGGTGAACCGTCGTACGCTCAACAGTCCCCTTAGAACCCACCACGATCACCAACACAGTATCCGGCGCCAGACAGACCACCTGAATCGCCTTGTAGCTTTCTGTCGACATAGCCCAAGTGGTCATAACCGCGGTATAGTTCGTCTGTTGGGACAGAAAAGTTAGCGATCGCTCAAGCACATCCTCAAGCGCACCTTTGGCACTCCGGAGAAAATCCGCGACATCGTGTTCGATTCGGGCCAGCTCTACCGGATCAAAACGCAAAAGTCTGTCGACGAAATAACGATAACCACGAATCGACGGGATGCGGCCAGCCGATACGTGTGGTTGAGTGAGGTAACCCTCCTTCTCAAGATTCGCCATCTGCGAGCGCACCGAAGCTGGTGATAGCGATAGTTCAGCGGACTCTAGAACATGCTGAGAACCCACTGGGGCGGCAGTACGGATGTATTCAACGATGACCGCAAGGAGTATCGCCTCCTTACGAGCGTTTAACGATTGATCAACCATAAGCGAGAACCTGACCTCAATACAACTCCTGATTACGTTATCGCACTCAGTGCCTTGACCTATAGTCTAGCTTTCGAGGAGGCCAGCTTGGTTTTATGCGCCAAACTGCAGATTTGATACGTCGGCTTAGCGAACTTCGCTGCCACTCTCGGCAATGCCGAGGCTGCAAAACAGCCTTTGGAGGCTATCAAAAGCTTTAGCACGCCAGACCGTACATCGTGTTGATCATTCGAGGTTCGCTACGAGAAGCAGTAGCTATACCCGAAACATGCAACCAAATCGAAAGCCGCTAGCCCCTCGGCCGCTTTTGGCGCCAGCCAATCCTTGGCTGGTTTGGCGCCAGCCAATCGGGTGCAATTAGCCAAGCGTACGGCTGTCTGCCCGAGAGCGATCTAGCCCTTCGTCCGTGCAAGCTGTGCCATCAGGCGCGACTTGCGGCGAGCGGCTTGATTCTTATGAATCACGCCCTGTGACGCAGCCTTGTCAAGCCGCTTGAGGGCTAGGCGAACTGAAGCCTCATCCTCGGTAGTAACTGCGTTCTTGACACGCGTCTTTAGCTCGGAACGAACCGCCTTATTGCGCTCACGCCGACGCTCATTCTGACCGATGCGCTTGATCTGACTTTTAATGTTTGCCAAAACTGACTCTCCAAGTTGCGTTTCCAGTTGCGTTCACCGCTCAAAATCCGATCTATTAGCATAGCACCAGCTCATGACTCGACGCGCCGTGCCGGTAGCCTAAGCTTACCTGCGCATGCTGGACCAGTCTCACATCCGTAACATCTCAATCATCGCCCATATCGATCATGGTAAGTCGACTCTCTCCGATCGTATCCTCGAACTCACCAAAGCCGTGGATCCTCGACTGATGCGCGAACAATACCTGGACTCGATGGATATCGAGCGCGAGCGCGGGATCACGATCAAGGCTCAGAACGCCAGCGTGGAGTGGCGAGGGTATAGGATCAACCTGATTGACACGCCTGGTCACGTCGACTTCGGCTACGAGGTCAGTCGATCGCTAGCCGCCTGCGAGGGAGTAATCCTCCTCGTCGATGCCTCACAAGGCATCGAGGCACAGACGTTGGCAAACTGTTACCTAGCCCTTGAACACGATCTTGAGATCGTGGCAGCGCTCAACAAGATCGATCTTCCAGCGGCTGAGCCCGATCTCTATGCAAGCGAGATCGAGAACGTACTCGGCATCGATCGAACCAGCATTCTAAGGATCTCAGCCAAGACCGGGGAGGGAGTGGCAGAGCTCCTAGACGCGGTGGTGGAACGGGTACCACAGCCTGCCGGGGATCGCAACGCCCCACTCCAGGCACTCATCTTTGACTCTCTGTATGACCAATACCGTGGAGTGGTCAGTTCACTCAGGGTCGTCAACGGCGTCATTCACTCCAACGATCGCGTGACCTTCATGCAGGCACAACGAACCCATGAGGTGGAGGAGATTGGTGCTCGCAGACCAATCATGACACCGGTCACCGAACTCGGCCCAGGGGAGGTTGGCTACCTCATCGCCGGCATCAAGGATGTTGGCGAGGCACGCTCTGGTGAAACAATAACGCATGCATACCAGCCAGCAGCTACTCCACTACCCGGTTACGAACACCCGAAGCCGATGGTGTTCTGCGGTCTCTACCCCATCGATGGTGACGAGTACGAGGAGCTGCGTGACTCGCTAGACAAGCTCATGCTCAACGATGCGAGTTTCACCTTTGAACCCGAGACCTCTGCCGCGCTCGGATTCGGCTTCCGATGTGGCTTCCTAGGACTCCTGCACATGGAGATCGTCCGGGAACGACTTGAACGAGAGTTTGGGCTATCGCTGATAGCAACGACACCGAGTGTGGGCTATCGGGTGATCGACACCAAAGGAGAACTCCTCGAGGTCGCCAACCCTTCTGCAATGCCAGCGGCCAATCTGATCTCCGAGATTGCCGAACCGATGTTGAAGGTCAACATCATCACGCCCTCAACTTATATCGGAACGATCATGGAGCTTGCGCAATCGAAGCGAGGCGAGCTCGTCAAGATGGACTACCTCTCACCCGAACGCGTCGAGATCAACTACCGACTCCCACTTGCAGAGATCGTCATCGACTTCTTCGACACCTTGAAGAGCCGGACCAAGGGTTACGCTTCGCTCGACTATGAGTCCGATGGTTATCAACCAGCCAGCTTAACCAAACTAGACATCCTTATCGCCGGCGAACCGGTCGATGCCTTTTCGACAATCATCCATAAAGACAAAGCTTACGACTATGGCCGCCGTCTGGTCGCCAAGCTCCGAGAGCTCATACCTCGGCAGTCCTTCGACGTACCCATCCAAGCCGCTATCGGCACCAAGGTAATCGCTCGCGAGACGGTAAAGGCGTACCGCAAGGACGTGATAGCCAAGTGTTATGGTGGCGACATCACTCGCAAACGCAAGCTCCTTGAGAAGCAAAAAGAGGGCAAGCGACGGATGAAATCCGTGGGCCGAGTTGAGATTCCACAAGAGGCCTTCGTCTCTGCACTCAGCATCGGGAGCTAGGCAGCAGCTACCAAGCTGGACCTAGACATGGGTGCATCGCACTCGTCGGGTTAATTCCGGGGCACCTACCGTAACAGCTTAAACAGATGGCAACGCAACCAGCCTGTAGAATCAGCTCATGGTCATGCGAAAGGTTCGAAAAACACCCGGCAGCTGTAGAACCGGTGTGGGTGTTGGCGATCGCCTAGTGGTCACCAGTCTCCTTCTCATTACTTTGTTCCTTCTGGCAACACTTCGAGACCCGTGGGTAGCGCTACCTTTGGCACTCGTGTTCACGATCTTCGTAGTACGAAAGCGGCGTTGCCTGTATCCATCATCGAGAGCATCACTCCAGGCGGCTATCGACCAACCCCGAGACTAAGCCACTCCAACTTCTTACACAGATTGAGTCTCACATCGACAAACCGATAACCAGACTGGGTCTTCAACGGCCCATATCGATTGAGGTTGAGCGAGCACCGCGGTGCTATGCAAAAAAGAGTGCAAGTATCACGGCACTCAAGGTTCAATTGAGTCGACATAGACAACAAAGGTATCCCTCGGGTCGCTAGAGATCTACCCCCGGGTAAAATCGACACGCCTGCGCCAACATCGACGATCGGACTACTCGATCGCCGCTATTGCGCCACTATTCCATGCGAAGATGCTGCCCGTGGCCACCGGTCACTTCCCGATGCTCACGAACCTTAGCCCGCTGCATTAGTTTCACGTTGATCCACCCGCAAAGAGCGCATCATCAGCGCCAAACGTTGTACCTGTCTTAAACTTGTATTATACTTTTGAGTACGGACGAAAGGATGACCATGACAACAGCAGAATCCTCAACACCAACCGCGAGCGTCGCCAAACTCTATGAACGACTCTCTGAGACGACCGCGATCGGACGTGAGCGGCTTGGCAGACCGCTTACCTTTGCCGAGAAGGTGCTCTTCGCCCACTTTCTCCATCCTGAGACGACCGACTTGGAGCGAGGCGTGAGTTACGTCGAGCTCATGCCAGACCGTGTTGCCATGCAAGACGCGACTGCACAGATGGCTCTGCTGCAGTTCATGACGGCCGGGTTGCCACAGGTCGCAGTTCCCTCCACCGTTCACTGTGATCATCTCATCCAAGCGCAGTTTGGAGCCACCACCGACCTAGAGACTGCGGGGGTCACAAACAAGGAGGTCTATGACTTCCTACGATCCGTCTCCGCCAAGTACGGACTTGGCTTTTGGGAGCCGGGTTCTGGCATCATTCACCAAGTCGTCCTTGAACAGTATGCCTTCCCCGGCGCCATGATGATCGGAACCGATTCTCACACCCCTAACGCTGGGGGTCTTAGCATGGTGGCGATCGGCGTGGGTGGCGCAGATGCCGTCGACGTCATGGTGGGGATGCCTTTTAACGTACGTCTACCCAAGCTGATCGGGGTTCACCTCACCGGTGCACCGTCAGGTTGGACCTCGGCGAAGGACGTTATTCTTCGCGTTGCCGAGATCCTCACGGTCAAGGGCGGCACCGGTGCAATCCTGCAGTACTTCGGCGATGGTGCCCGAGCGCTGTCTACAACCGGAAAAGCCACGATCTGTAACATGGGGGCTGAGATCGGTGCTACATGCTCGCTCTTTCCCGCTGATGAGAACTCTGTCGCCTATCTCCGATCAACCGGGCGAGAGGCGATAGCCGATCTGGTCGCCTCTAATCTGATCGAGCTAACCGACGACCCAGAGGTCGAGCAAGATCCACGCCCCTACTTCGACCAATTGATAGAGATCAATCTCGACACCCTTGAACCACAGATCGTGGGACCTGGCACCCCCGACCTAGGCAGAGGGGTTGGAGAGATAGCTGCAGAAGCCAAGGAGAAGGGGTGGCCAGTGGAGCTCTCCTATACCCTCGTCGGTTCGTGCACCAACTCGTCATACGAGGACATCGCTCGAGCGGCATCTATCGCTCGATGGGCGAATGAGCGAGGGCTCAAGGTCAAGAGTCCGCTCTTGGTAACCCCCGGATCCGAACGGGTGCGCGCCACCATTGAACGTGATGGTCTGCTCGATGACTTGCGCGCGATCGGCGCCACCGAGCTAGCGAATGCATGCGGGCCGTGCATTGGCCAATGGAAGCGGACTGATGAGGCATCGCAAGGAGTCAACTCGATCTTGACCTCCTATAATCGCAACTTCCCGAAACGCAACGATGGCAGTGCCGACACCTTAGCCTTCATCGCCTCTCCAGAGGTCGTGGTCGCCTATTCACTGGTGGGCAACTTCAACTTCAATCCGCTCACCGATCCAATCGAAGGTGAGCTCATCCCCCAACCTACAGGCGACAAGCTCCCATCGCTCGGTTTTGCAAGCGAACAGTCCGGCTTCCAAACACCCCCTGTCGACTCTTCAAAAGTCGAGGTCAAGGTGGATCCCGCCTCTGAGCGTCTACAACTACTACAGCCCTTTGAACCCTGGGATGGAGAGGACTACCTCGGACTCGCCGTTCTTATGAAGGCGGTCGGGAAGTGTACGACCGATCACATATCGGCAGCAGGACCATGGCTTCGCTTTCGTGGCCACCTCGACAATATATCGAACAACCTCTTCTTAGGCGTCAACAACGCCTTTGGATCACAGGCTGGGAAGGGCTGGTGCAAGGTCCATAGCGCGGAGGAGTCGCTCCCAGAGATTGCGCGTCATTACAAGACAGCTGGTATCGCCTGGGTCGCTATAGGCGACGAGAACTATGGTGAGGGTTCCTCTCGAGAGCACGCAGCAATGGAGCCGCGGTTCTTAGGAGCCAAGGCGATTATCGCGCGTTCCTTTGCCAGAATCGCCGAAACTAACCTCAAAAAACAAGGTGTTCTCCCGTTAACCTTTGCGGATCCGGCGACATACGACTTGATCGCGAAGGACGATAACGTCGACATCGTCGATCTCGCAGCGCTAGCGCCCAATCGTCCGGTCAAGGGCATAATCCATCATGCCGATGGTAGCGCCACCGAATTCGAGATGACTCATACTCTCTCCCCCACCCACATCGAGTGGTTCCACGCAGGAAGTGCGCTCAACATCATCCGAGATCGCGCCCGCTGAACAACTACAACGCCAGTGCAGATGCCCTGTGACTAGCTAGTCGATACCCAAATGGAGTCAGTTCAACCAATGACCGCTACAAGAGCACGCTCATAGCGGTCATTGGCGCTTGTCCGCTAGAACACCGACCTGGCATAGTGTGTAGGCGATGACTAATGGCGTGTAGATCACCTCGGCTGCAGACCGCCAAGGTCGCACACCCTTCTAGACCTAGTGGTCCACTAGGCCGCTAGACGCCTCTCGTTCGAGGGCTGCCGCCAAGAGAGCTAACCCAACTTTCGGAGAATCTTCCCGAATTGGTGTCTGGTTTGATCCTTTTTCCCCGATTTCGATGGGTCATCCACGGGTGAGATTTGTATTATGCCAGGTCGGGTATATTTGGAGATGAATGTAGTGTCCTAAGTACTAATATACCCGTAATTAGGACAGCATTCCTTCCTACTCTCTGCACGTAACCTTAACCTACACGGTGATTCGCAAACCCCGTGGTTGAGGGCGACATGCACGCCGAACCCAGGGCCACCGCACAACTCAACCGGCAGACGCCCGCGTTCCTCGCCAAACTCGAAGAGGTACTTGGGTCGGTGCAGAAGACCATCGCGTCTATCGAGGCCCGTCTGTCCAACCTCGAGGCGAGGGTCAACCAGCTACCGAGTGGTTAGCGTTGTCGAGCGCACTCACACTCCTCGATGATCACCGTTGTTCAGGAGGCGAGCTGATGAGCCCGCTGGTAGGAGACACCAAGGAGTTTGCCAACATCACGCAGGGGAAGACCTGCGTCTACAAGTTGACGAGCCGCGATACGTATCTCCGCGGCAGCCTCTGACTGGGTACGGCTAGATTCAGCTCGAAGCTGTGCCGCTTTTCGTAGGTGCTCCTGCACCTCTTCAGGTAGCCGAGTCGTTACTTCCAGAGAAAACGAGTCAGGAGTTTCTCCTGTCATCGCGACAACGAGATCTCGTGCCATCTCATCTAACTCTCGTAGGTGTCTGGCTTGAGTAACGCCTATACCCGGTATGTGAATCAGCCAGAACTTGCCATCGCGTTCAACACTTGCCTGATAGGTCTTCATAGTCTCCACCATCCTTTGCCTAGTTCACCTTCACACTCGATGAAGATCGTTCGTACCAATCCTTCGCCGAGCTCGTTGTGGCGAGACCGGGATTAGTCGAGTACCCAACCGATACACGCTGTGGCGTGCGCCCTCGTGGTCGATCTTCCACGGTACCTCCTGTCGTTTCGCTTCCTGGCTTATCTTACGAACTAGATCTCGTCGTTTCATTAGTTAAGTCTACTCTGCACTTGGTGCCGACTGTCTAGTTCAGGGTAGAAGTGCTGAACTGCGATGGGCATCGCGTAGCGCGTGATGGCGATCTCCCATCCTCCCATGCCTTGGCGCCTCTGTGCACCAATATTCCTCACGATTCTCGCGTCAGATCAGCTCTCTACTCCTGCGCCATCCGCTGTGTTCTACTCACAATCACCCTTCGCGAGCCACTTTACGCATCACCCACTACGCTGCCAACGACTCGATCCACTCATGCAATTCATCCAAGGTATCGAACGTTAGGCGGTCATGTGCAAATCCGCTACATGTTTGCACTTCGGTCTCGTTGACGTGGGCAGCAACCCAGGTATCGCAATTCCTTCTATAGTCGACTCGCCACCTGGTTACGTCCGCGATTAACGCAAGTGCGGCATTGAACAGGTCTTCTAGGGAGGAAAGGTGTGCGTACCGTAGTCCAATGTTGTCATTACCGGTGAACGAGAAACCGGCAATGGAGTCGAAGATGTGAGCGATGTCAGACCCGAACCATCCCCAGTCTGGACTCAACCACACCGCATCCACGGTCACGGTCACGGTCCAGCCCAGTCCTCTATCGATTGTCACACGACAGTTCAGCGTTGCAGTCAAGAGTTCCAAGGCTCCAGTGAGGTCTCTTTCGTGAGTAGTTTCAAATCACAACGAACTCACAGAGGGCGAGATCTGGAATCTCTATATGACCTTAACCAGAGTCGAGAATGCCTTTCGGTCCCTAAAGAGCGATCTTGGCCTTCGTCCCGTCTATCACCAGCTAGCAACGAGAACCGCTGCTCACCTGTTCATCTCGGTACTTGGCTATCATCTCCTCAGTGCTATTGAGCTCACCTTGCGATCTAACGATGACACCAGGAGTTGGTCGACGATTAAAGAACAGGTCTCTACCCACGCTAGGACCACCATGGTGTTGACTAGTGACGAGGGGATCGTCAATCACATACGGGTCTCCTCTGTCCCAGAGCCAACACAGCGCAAGATCTATTCTCTTCTTGGGGTCAGGGACCCGCTCAAGCGCATAAAGACAATTGCCACGCGTTTGTAGTGTCTTACTGCTCTAACCCCAACCCCTCTACCAGGGAGAATGCGGATGAGTTTCGAAAGTTGGGTTAGGGCATGAGGTGTTGAGAAGCTGGTGACAACTGCCACCCGATCCAAGGATCGCCATCCATGCTGCTAAGCGCAGTTGCATGTTCGCCACTGTTGACGTTGAGAACGTTGGCACTTGGATGTTTACAGGAATAGACGACCCTGTACCCGTACTTGCACCAGCATAGAGTTTTGCATGGGCAAGGACGCTCTTGACGTACGTGAGCGGATTATCGGCACTGTGCAGGAATGGTCTGTCGTTGAACACGTACCTCAGTGGCTGTCCGTGGGCCATAATCACCGTGACGCCGTTCATCCCTGCGTCATATGCGTATTCCTGCGAAATGTGCCACCCGTTCTCGCTGAAATGTGCCACCCCCTAGAGGGCGCGAGACGGACTGTTTGAAGTGTATATCTGATGGGTCGAGAATTGGCTCCTTTTCGATTGATTTATGTGCACCCCAAAGGTCGGAGTTCTACTCCATCTTGGATGGTTGTATCCTCAGTTGAGAAAATCGTTGGGCCGACTAGCGAGACACTGCGCACCATCTCTGCTCTGACCGATGACAACGATCAGTTCGTCGTTGTCGCGACGTAGCTTGACCATCCACGACCGCTCCTCGCTTCGATTTCTTGTACTAGCGGAACCAAAGTGCACCTCTGCTGTGACCGGTCCTCTCCTTCGTCGTCGATGAGCAGCTACACGACAAGCGGCCGAGCAGTACCGGGCCGGTCTTCCCCTGGGTTGTTGGCCCAGAATCTGGGTGCATCCCGGCCCCTCGCAGATCCTTGACAACGATGGTTTCGTAACGTTACGTAATGGCTCTCGACTTTGTTCTTGTCGGCTCACACTCATGACTTCTTTGTCCTCATGGAGGCCCCGTTCATCTGGATAACGTGAGCGTTACACAGGAGACGATCGAGGACTGCATCAGAGAGCGTCGGATCCCCAAGTGCCTCATGCCAGGAGTCAACGGGAAGCTGTGAGGTGACGATGGTCGACTTGCGTTCAGATCGATCCTCCAATACTTCCAATAGGTCCGAGGGTTCGCTCCCTGTGAGTGGTGTGAGTCCGAAATCGTCTATGACTAGTATCTCAGCACGTGAAAGGCTCTGTAGTACCTTCAGATACCTTCCATCACCTCTGGCGATGGCTAGATCCGCAAAGAGAGCTGGTGCCCTCCGGTACAGTGCACTATGGCCAGATCGAATCCCAGCGTAGGCAAGTGCACACCCAAGGTAACTCTTACCTATTCCAGTTGGACCGGTGACCAGAATGTTCTGGTGTGCATCTACCCAGTGAGATGAGCTAAAGCCCATGATCATCGAACGCTCCAGTCCCCTCGGGGTGTGAAAGTCGAGGTCCTCAATGCTGGCTTGATGTCTGAGCTTGGCAGCTCTAAGCCGGGTAGCGAGCCTTCTGGCCTCTCGATCCATTGCCTCCCGGTCTACTAACATTGCGAAGCGTTCCTCAAAGCTGAGCTCGAGGTATTGGACACTCTCTAGCTGCTCACGAAACGCGTCTGCCATCCCCTTCAAACCAAGGTCTGTCAGGGTCCCAATCGTCTGGTTGTTCAACATGTCACGTTCTCCTGACCCCCGGC